>NZ_CAQIVA010000030.1:0-22482 GCF_948810725.1 uncultured Rikenella sp. | reverse complement strand
GGTACTGTTCTTTTTGTGAACAAAAAGAACCAAAAAAACTTCAGAGCGCATCCCTACGGGATGCTCTGGCCGTGTCTGCCCGATTGGTTGGGCTGGATTTTCGGTGGGCGCGCTAATAATGGGCATAGAACCCCATGCGCGCCTCGCCTGAAAATCACAGCCCAACGACACAAGGCGGAGAAAACCCGTGGTCGTCCCACCGGGACGACCTCTGCAAAAGTTCTTTGGGTACCTTTCTTTCAAGAAAGGTACGGTTCTATCCGGCATAAAGACAGCAAAGAATTGATTTAAAAAATAAGATCAGCTTGTTATGAATTTGAAATTGAAGATATGGCGTCAGAAAGACGCCCATGACAAAGGTCGTTTTGAGGAATACCACGTAGAGAACGTATCCGAGGGTAGTTCCTTTTTGGAGATGCTCGACATCCTGAACAACGACCTGATCCACGCCGGGAAAGAGCCCATCGCCTTCGACCACGACTGTCGGGAAGGGATCTGCGGGATGTGCTCCCTGTTCATCGACGGTCGCGCCCACGGCCCCGACGACGACATCACCACCTGCCAGCTCCACATGCGGAAATTCAAAGACGGGGATACCATTACCATCGAGCCGTGGCGTTCTCGCGCCTTCCCGGTGGTGAAAGACCTGGTGGTCGACCGGTCCGCCTATGACAAGATTTTGCAGGCCGGAGGGTATATCTCCGTGAACACCGGCGGCGTGCCGGATGCCAATGCGATCCCGATTCCGAAGAAAGACGCCGACGAATCGATGGACGCCGCCGCTTGCATCGGGTGCGGCGCCTGCGTGGCCACTTGCAAGAACGGGTCTGCCATGCTCTTCGTGGCTGCCCGGGTGAGCTCGCTTGCCTTGCTGCCCCAGGGGAAAGTCGAAGCCGCACGGCGCGCCAAAGCCATGGTCGCCAAGATGGACGAACTCGGCTTCGGCGGGTGTACCAACACCGGCGCCTGCGAAGCGGAATGTCCGAAAGGGATATCGATCGCACACATCGCCCGGTTGAACCGCGAATTTCTGTGCGCCAAGTTGAAAGACTAACCGTTTGATTTTCTTCGCCAAAGAAAATCAAACTCCGCAAAAAACGAGGCCGTTCCTGTTCGAGTAACAGGAACGGCCTCGTTTTTGTATATCTCCCGTTCGGACAGCGACCGAAACCGATGTCGGCCATCGCATAGTCCGGGAAAAACCGTATTTTTACAAACGTTTAATAGAAACCCGCCTCTCCCCATGAAAAAACGCCTACTCTTCGCGCTCGCACTCCTGCCGGCGATTCTGGTCGGCTGCCAAAAGAGTTCGTCGTCATCGCCCACCCCGCCGAATCCCGCCCTGCCGGAAATCGTCGCCGGAACCATCCCCGTCGTCTTCCACGTGCTGTACGAGAACTCGGCCGATCCGGAACAATACCCCTCCGACGCCGTCATCCAACGCCGGCTCGCGGAGCTGAACAAATTCTACTCCTCCACCCTCTTCACCGACCGGACACTGCCCGGCGTGCCGAGTCAGAAGGTCGGTCTGACCTTCGTGGCCGCCACCCACGACCCGAACGGCAAACCGCTCGTCACACCGGGGATCCATCGCGTCGTCTACTCCGGCTCCGCCAACATGAGCGCCGAAAACTTTCTGTACAGCAACTCGCAGAGTCAGCGTAACCAGGATATCTTCTGGAACCCGAACTACTACGTGAACATCTGGCTCTTCAGTTTTCTGCAAACCGGCGGAGCGAACGACGAAAGCGACGTAACGGGGATTTCGTTCCTGCCTTACTGCACCACGACGCACACGCTGTTCGGCCTGAGGGGCAACGAAGCCAGCGCACCCGGCGAATCCTATTTCCACCGGCTGCCCAACTACATGCACGGCATCGCATTGAACAACCGTAAGTTTCAACCGGAAGCGGGAATCGATCCCGAAGACCAATACACGTGGATTTCCGACGAAGGGATGCTTACCTTGTGCCACGAAATGGGCCACTATTTAGGTCTGCACCACGCCTTCGACGAGACCCGGAACGGCTGTTCCGATCCGGACAACGCCAGCGACGACGGATGCGAAGACACGCCGAAATACAACCGGACTGCTTATATGACCGATATTCAGCCTTGGCTGACGGGCCAAAGCACGATCAGCGAGCTGCCTTACCATCCGTTCGAGCGTCAACCTTGCAAAGCTGGTTCCGGCCCCGTTATTTCGACCAACGTAATGGATTACTACTTCGGTTATCGGACTCAGATTACGGCGGATCAGTTGGCCCGAATCAATTTCGTGATGCAATACAGCCCGCTGATTCCGCGTCCGGCGGCGGCTACCAAGGCGATCCGGCCCGAGGCCGATCAGTTGGATCCGAACGCCCGGCTGCCGGAACCGATTCTGATGCGGTGCTACGCACCGAAGCTCTCGTTACAACCGTAGAAGGACTCTACGACCCGCACATGCCATCGGCGCGCTCCTCTCTTTAGGAAATCTTTAGGGAAGTGCGCCGATTCTGTTTGTCCGGGCATTCATCCGCCGGCGAATGCAGCTATGCCTCGGCCCAAATCACAAAACAGCCTTTACCCCCGGTTCTCTGTCCGCCCGCCGGATACGGCGGAAACGCATCTTCAGAACCCCCCAGAATGCCTCGCCGAAAATCCCGCTGCTCATCTTCGAGCTCCCCCGAGTCCGATCCGTAAAAATAATCGGCACCTCCACGATCCGGAAACTCAGCTTCCACGCCGAATACTTCATCTCGATCTGGAACCCGTACCCCCGCATCCGGATCCGGTCAAAATCGATCGCCCGCAGCACCTCCGCCCGAAAACAGACGAACCCCGCCGTACAATCTCGAACCGGCATCCCCAACACCCGCCGCACATAAGCCGAAGCATAGTAAGACATAATCACCCGCCCGATCGGCCAGTTAATGACATTCACCCCCGTCACATACCGGGAGCCGATCGCCATGTCCGCTCCCTCGTCCGCACAAGCCCGCCAAAGCCGGATCAAATCCGCCGGATCGTGCGAAAAGTCACAATCCATCTCGAACACATAATCGTAGCCCCGCTCCAGAGCCCACCGGAAACCGGCGATATAGGCCGTCCCCAGCCCCTGTTTCCCCGCCCGTTCGATCAGGTGGATCCGGCCGGCATACTCCTCCCGCTCCATCGCCTCGCGCACCGCCCCGGCCGTTCCGTCCGGCGAACCGTCGTCGATCACCAGCAGGTCGAACGGCTCCGGCAGGCCGAAAACACGCTCGATCATCGGTCCGATATTCTCGATCTCGTTATAAGTCGGAAGAATGACTACCTTTTTCATCCCTGTACTGCTTCTGGATAAGACGTTAAAGATAGCGGAAATTTTCCTTATCTTTGGAAAATGAATTCCCCGAGCAAGATAATCGACCTTTTTTCCGGAACGCAACGCCTGCTCCGGCGGGTCGGCTGCCTGCTGGTGCTGGCGGGAACGATCCTCGCGGCCGATGCCCAACCCAAGAAAGGCCGCTTCCTCGCGCTGTTCGGCGCCCAGAAATTCCGACTCGACAACACCGTCTTCATCTCCACCGACTTCGAACACCGCAGCGTCTCGACCGAAATGGCCAAATGGCTGCGATCGGAAGGGGTGGCCGCATCCAACGCATTCCATAAGGCCCGGAACCGGATCTCGTTCGTGAAAGTCGCCTCGGTGCCGGGAGCCAAGGGGAGCGACGCCTGGCAGATCGAAGTGAAAGCCAAGCGGGTGACGGTCGCTTTCACCACCGAGACGGCTCTGCAAAACGCCATCGCCGCGTTGCAGGGAATGCTCGAACAGGACGAGGCGGGACGGCGCTATTTTCCCGCAGGGACACGGGTGGACTGGGGCGTGCAACACCAGCCGCAACCCAAACGCGAAGCCGTGGCGGACGCGGCGACCGCCATGCGGTCGGTGGACGAGCTGGAGACCGTCCTGAAACAGCTCAGCACCAAGTCGGGCGAAGTCTACCTCATGTTGGTGAGCACTGACAAGTGGCGGATGCAGTGCCCGTCGTTAGAGGCGGCCAGACTGACCGACCGGCTCTACTCGACGGACGGATACTACAACACCCGACAGCTGGAACAGCTGGCCGCGACGGCCAAACGCAGCCGCATTGAGGTGATACCGACGCTGGAGCTGCTGCACGAGAACAAACCCTTTACCGAAGCGTTCGGCCACTCGGTCTTCTCGGTCGAGGGGATGCGCCTCGTGCGGGCGGCCATCGAAGACTGTATCGACGCCATGCATCCGAAGAAGATCTGTATCGGGACGCTGTCGCCGAATACCGACATGCGCTACCTGGAATTCATCTCCAGCCTCGCTTCGATGTTGGAAGTCGAGTTGGTCATTATCGAATCCTAACCATTCGGCCTCGGGAGACGAGGCCTTTTCCTTCCCATGCGAGCCCTGATACAACGAGTCGCCAACGCTTCCGTCACGGTGGACGGCACGCCGATTGCACAGATCGGAGCCGGGCTGCTGATCCTGCTCGGCATCACGACGGGCGACACCCGCGAAGAGGCGGAGCGGCTGGCGGCGAAGATCGCGCGGCTGCGCATCTTCGCCGACGAGGCGCTGGCCATGAACCGATCGCTGCTCGACACGGGCGGAGAGACGCTGGTGGTGAGCCAGTTCACGCTCTACGCGGCGACCCGGAAGGGGAATCGACCGTCGTTCGTCGCGGCGGCACGGCCGGAGGAGGCGGAACCGCTCTACCGGTTCTTCGTCGAACGGCTTCGGGAGGAGTTGGGGCGGCCGGTGGCCACGGGGCGGTTCGGGGCGGACATGCAGGTCGCACTCACCAACGACGGGCCGGTGACCATCGCCATCGACACCCGGGCTTGGGAGTGAGCGCTCCCCTCCGCTGCCCGCCCATACCATACCCTGACTGCACGAAGAAAACCCACACGCAAACATGGCGCACTTAGACGAAATCATCGCTCCCGTAGCGGCCGCTTTCGAGGCGTTCCGCGAGCGGCTCGACGCGGCCACGCGGTCGGAAGAGCCGTTCATGCGGCCCATCACACGCGACATTCTGCGGAGCGGAGGGAAGCAGATGCGGCCGCTGCTGACGCTGCTGGCGGCGGCCCTGCACGGCGAGGCCGGAGACCCGAAGGCACTGGCGGGGGCGGTGCTGATCGAGATGATCCACTGGTCGACGCTGGTGCACGACGACGTGATCGACGAGGCGTACGTGCGGCGGGGCGAGTGGACGCCGGGGGCGCTCCTGCGGTCGAAATCGGCGGTGCTGACGGGCGACTACCTCTTCTCGAAGGGGCTGGGACAGGCGGCGAGGGCGGGCTGTTTCGGGGCGATGCGGGCGACGACGCGGGCGATCGAGCTGCTGGTGGACGGCGAGCTGATGCAGATGGAGCATGCCCGGCGGATGGACACGACGGAGGCGGTCTACACGGAGATCATCCGTCACAAGACGGCGGCCCTGCTGGCGGCAGCGGCGGAGTGCGGCGCGCTGGCGGCCTGCGGCGACGATCCGGAGGCGGAGGGGGTGCGGAAGATGTACCGCTTCGGCGAGCTGCTGGGGCTGGCGTTCCAGATTCAGGACGACCTGCTCGACTTCGGCTTCGCGGCCAACGGCGATCCGCTGAAGACGGGGAAGGTGCTCTGCAACGACCTGCGGGAGCGGAAGATGACGCTGCCGCTGATCCGGGCGCTGGAGGGTGTCCCGGCTTCGACGCGGCGGCAGGCCTTGAAGCACTTGCGGCGGGCGGGGGAACGGAGCGCGTCGGTGGCGTGGCTGCGGGATTTCGTGGCGCAGAGCGACGGACCGGCCTATGCGGCGGGGGTGATGGGGCGGTACCATGCGGAGGCGGTGGGGCTGCTGGAGGCGTATCCGGAATCGCCGGTGCGACGGGCGTTGACGGCCTATGCGGACTATGTGGTGGGGCGGGCTTTCTAAATTCTCGATCTTCGATTTTACACACAAGACTATGATACTCATTACGAACGCGCGGATTTGCAACGAGGGGGAGCTTTTCGAGGGGTGGCTGGCGATCGAGGGGGAGCGGATTGCGGACATCGGACGGGGGACGGAGTGTCCGGCGGCGGTGCGGGACGGTGCGACGGAGGTGCTGGATGCGGCAGGGGCGCTGGTGATGCCGGGGGTGATCGACGATCAGGTGCATTTCCGGGAGCCGGGGCTGACGGAGAAGGCGGATATCTTCTCCGAGTCGCGCGCGGCGGCGGCGGGCGGGGTGACCTCTTACATGGAGATGCCGAACACGCGGCCGGCGGCGGTGACGATCGACCTCCTGGAGGAGAAGTATGCCCGGGCGGCGGAGGTCTCGGCGGTCAACTACTCGTTCTACTTAGGGGCGACGAACGACAACCTGGCGGAGGTGGAGCGGCTCGATCCGGCGCGAAACTGCGGGGTGAAGGTCTTTATGGGCTCGTCGACGGGAAACATGCTGGTGGACAACGAGCAGACGCTGGGGGATATCTTCCGGCTGTCGCCGACGCTCGTGGCGACACACTGCGAAGACGAGGCGACGGTCAGGGCCAATCTGGCGGCGGCCACGACGGCGTTCGGCGGGGAGATTCCGGTGGCGATGCACCCTTTCATCCGGAGTGCGGAGGCGTGCTACCGTTCGACGGCGCATGCGGTGGAGCTGGCGCACCGATACGGAGGGCGGCTCCATGTGCTGCACCTGAGCACGGCGCGGGAGCTGGAGCTGTTCGAGGCGGGTAAACCGCTGGAGGAGAAGCGGATCACGAACGAGGTGTGTGTGCATCACCTGTGGTTCGCGGCGGGGGACTATGCGGAGCGGGGGACGCGGATCAAGTGGAATCCGGCGGTGAAGTCGATCGCGGATCGGGAGGCGTTACGGGCGGCGGTGCGGAGCGGACGGACGGATGTGGTGGCGACGGATCATGCGCCGCACTTGCTGAGCGAAAAGCAGCGCCCGTATCTCGAGGCTCCGTCGGGGGGGCCGCTGGTGCAGCACTCGCTGCCGGCGATGCTGACGCTGGCCGGGGAGGGGATTTTTACGGTGCCGCAGGTGGTGGAGCGGATGTGTCATGCTCCGGCGCGGCTGTTCCGGATTCGGGAGCGGGGTTTCCTGCGGAAGGGCTATTTCGCGGACATCGCGATCGTGGATCTGAAGGCACCTTGGAGAGTAGTTCGCGGAACGGAGGGGACGGCGGAGGAGCGGATTCACTACAAATGCGGCTGGTCGCCGTTCGAGGGGGTGGAGTTCTCGGCGCGGGTGCGCCACACGTTCGTCAACGGGGCGCATGTCTACAACGCGGGGCGGATCAACGATGCTGTCCGGGGGGCGCGGCTGGAGTTCCGGGCGGAGTGATCGCCCCGGGAGGGGCTCCATGCGAAGCGGGGACAGGGGTTTCGGAAACTTTCCGGGGCCTTTTCGGGCCTTTTGGTACCTTTTGGTACCTTTTCGGGCCCGCCCCGGGCTTCCGCGACTCGGGCTATGGAGAATTGGGGGTGCTGCACAACGTCGGCCACGATGGATACAGCTGGTCGTCCTCGTTCGTCGATTCGGGCGACTATTACCGTGATCTGGACTTGAGTTTCAACACGCAGGGTCTCAACCCCAACAGCGTGCACTACCGTGCTTACGGTCTTCAGTTGCGTTGCCTCTCGGAATAAACGGGGAGAGGGGGCGTTTTGCTGGCAGTCTCTTCCCCAAGGCAGCTTCGGCCCAATTTTCCTTCCGCGCGATGGGGTTCCGCTGGACTCAAGCGGGATGTGCGCACCTTAGAAACGGAGAGGGAGGGAGGGAGGGAGGGAGGGAGGACACAAAACAATGCCGGGGGCTTTCCTACAATGTAGGAAAGCCCCCGGCATTGTTTTATAACCTGGTCTCCTCTGCTGTTGACAAGCGGGAGGAGGCCTGGTGGATGGTGCTAAGCGATAAACACGGCGCGGAGATACACTCCGCGCCGTGTAATGGCTTTACACGCGTCTATGCCTCAACGGCCAAGCCGTCTTGTGCAGCTTCCGCGGCTGTGGCTACGGCGTCCTTGGGCCCGACGATCAGGTCCTGGAACTGACGAGTCCCTGTACCGGCCGGAATCAGGTGACCGCAGATCACGTTCTCCTTGAGCTTTTCGAGCGGGTCGACTTTGGCGTTGATCGCTGCTTCGTTCAAGACTTTGGTGGTCTCCTGGAACGAGGCGGCGGACATGAAGCTGCTGGTCTGCAAGGCGGCGCGGGTAATCCCCTGCAACACCTGATCCGAAGTTGCCGGCACGGCGTCGCGCACTTGCACCTCTGTCATGTCCTTGCGACGCAGCATGGAGTTCTCGTCGCGAAGCTGGCGCAGGGTGATGATCTGGCCGGCACGCAAGGTCGCGGAGTCTCCGGCGTCGGTAACGACTTTCTTTTCGTAGATGTCGTCGTTCTCTTCCATGAAGTCCCATTTGTCGACGATCTGTTCGGGCAGGAAGCGGGTGTCTCCCGGGTCTTCGATGCGCACTTTGTTCATCATCTGGCGGACGATGATCTCGAAGTGTTTGTCGTTGATCTTCACGCCCTGCATGCGGTAGACTTCCTGAATCTCGTTGACGATGTACTCCTGCACTTTGGTCGGCCCCTGGATCGACAAGATATCGTCCGGAGTAATGGCTCCGTCGGACAGCGGCATGCCGGCGCGGATATAGTCGTTCTCCTGCACCAGGATCTGTCTGGAGAGCGGCACGAGGTATTTCTTCACTTCGCCGGTGCGCGAGGTGACGACGATCTCGCGGTTCCCGCGCTTGATCTTCCCGAACGAAACCTCCCCGTCGATTTCCGACACGACGGCCGGGTTGCTGGGGTTCCGGGCTTCGAAGAGCTCGGTCACGCGGGGGAGACCCCCGGTGATGTCGCCGGCCTTACCGACAGCACGCGGAATCTTGATGAGGATATCCCCGGCATTCACTTTGGCGTTCTCCTTGACGACGATATGGGCGCCCACCGGCAAGTTGTACTGCTTCTGTTCGTCGCCGTTCTTGTCGAGAATCCGGATGATCGGGTTCTTGGTCTTGTCGCGCGATTCGATAATCACTTTCTCGCGGTAACCGGTGGTTTCATCGGATTCTTCGCGATAGGTGACGTTCTCGATCACGCTGTCGAAGGTCACTTTACCGCCGAATTCGGAGATAATAACGGCGTTGTAGGGATCCCATTCGCAGAGCAAATCCCCTTTAGATACCTTATCGCCGGTATTCACATACAGGGTAGCCCCATACGGCAGGTTGGCGTTATACAACGTCGCTCCGGTATTGTTATCTACGATCCGCAAATCGGCCAATCGGCTAATGACCATATAGACTTTCCGGCCGGTATCGTCTTTGCGTTCGACCATGCGGAGTTCGTCGATCTCGATGTGCCCGTCGTATCTGGCCACGATCTTGTTGTCGGCTGCCGAACCGCCGGCAACCCCCCCGACGTGGAAGGTACGGAGGGTCAGCTGGGTACCAGGTTCACCGATGGACTGGGCGGCAATAACCCCAACGACTTCTCCTTTCTGCACCATACGGCCGGTAGCCAAATTGCGCCCATAGCACTTGGCGCACACGCCTTTCCGCGATTCGCAGGTGAGCACGGAGCGGATTTCGACCATCTCGACCGGGGAGTCTTCGATGGCTTTGGCGATCTCTTCGGTAATCTCTTCTCCGGCTTTGACGATCAGCTGGTTATTGAGCGGGTTATAGATGTCGTGCACGGATGTCCGCCCGAGAATCCGTTCGTACAGCGACTGCACCACCTCTTCGTTCCGCTTAATCGCCGTCGCCTGCAACCCGCGCAAGGTGCCGCAGTCTTCTTCATTAATAATGACGTCCTGCGCCACGTCGACCAACCGACGGGTCAAATAACCGGCGTCGGCGGTCTTCAATGCGGTATCGGCCAACCCTTTACGCGCACCGTGGGTCGAGATGAAGTATTCGAGGACGCTCAACCCTTCCTTGAAGTTCGAAAGGATCGGGTTCTCGATAATCTGCGCCGCTTCGGCGGTGGATTTCTGCGGCTTGGCCATCAAACCACGCATCCCGGAGAGCTGACGAATCTGCTCTTTGGAACCACGGGCTCCGGAGTCAAGCATCATGTAAACCGGGTTGAAGCCCTGATCGTCTTCGGTCAGCTGCTTCAGCACGGTGTGGGTCAACTTGGAGTTGGTGTGCGTCCAGATGTCGATGATCTGGTTGTACCGTTCATTATTGGTAATGAACCCCATGTTGTAGTTCTCCATCACTTCGGCGACCTGGTCGTAACCGTCCTGCACGAGGGCTTCTTTCTCTTTCGGGATAATGACGGCGTCCAGATTAAAGCTCAAGCCGCCCCGGAATGCCATCTTGTACCCGAGGGCCTTGATGTCGTCCAGGAAGTTTGCCGTAACGGCGGCGCCGCACTGTTTCATCACGTCGCCGATAATGTCCCGAAGCGATTTCTTGGTCAGGAGCATGTTGATGTACCCGACCTGCTTCGGAACCACCTGGTTGAAGATGATCCGCCCGACGGTGGTGTCGATGATGTTCCCCGGCCCGAGCCGCAGTTTCACCTCGGCGTGCAAGTCCACGCGTCCCTCGTTGTGCGCGATAATCGCCTCTTCGGCCGAGTAGAATACCAGTCCCTCGCCTTTAACGCCCTTCCGCGGTTTGGTGATGTAATAAAGCCCCAAGACCATGTCCTGAGAGGGCACGGTGATCGGCGCTCCATTGGCGGGGTTGAGAATATTGTGCGACCCGAGCATCAAGAGCTGGGCTTCCAAAATGGCGGCATTCCCCAAGGGCAGGTGAACGGCCATCTGGTCGCCGTCGAAGTCGGCATTAAATGCGGTACATGCCAGCGGGTGCAGCTGCAAGGCTTTCCCTTCGATCAATTTCGGCTGGAAGGCCTGAATCCCCAAGCGGTGCAAGGTAGGAGCACGGTTCATCAAAACCGGATGCCCTTTGATGACGTTTTCGAGGATGTCCCAGATGACAGGATCTTTGCGGTCGATGATCTTCTTGGCGCTCTTAACGGTCTTGACAATCCCGCGTTCGATGAGTTTCCGCACGACGAAAGGTTTGTACAACTCCGCGGCCATGTCCTTGGGAATCCCCATCTCGTGCATCTTCAGCTCCGGCCCGACGACGATCACGGAACGGGCGGAATAGTCCACGCGTTTCCCGAGCAGGTTCTGACGGAAACGACCCTGTTTCCCTTTCAAACTGTCGGAGAGCGATTTCAAGGGCCGGTTGGACTCGGTTTTCACGGCATTCGACTTGCGTGAATTGTCGAACAGGCTGTCCACCGCTTCCTGCAACATGCGTTTCTCGTTCCGCAAGATAACTTCGGGGGCTTTGATCTCGATCAGGCGTTTCAACCGGTTGTTCCGGATAATCACACGCCGATAGAGGTCATTCAAGTCGCTCGTGGCAAACCGGCCCCCGTCGAGCGGCACGAGCGGCCGCAGTTCCGGCGGAATCACGGGTATGACGCGCATGACCATCCACTCGGGCTTGTTCACTTCCCGGCTGGCGCGGAATGCTTCCACCACGTTCAACCGCTTCAAGGCTTCGCTCTTCCGCTGCTGGGAGGTCTCGGTCGATGCTTTATGCCGCAGGGAGTATGACAGTTCGTCGAGGTCGATGCGTTGCAGCATGAGTTCCAAGGCTTCGGCGCCCATCATGGCGATGAATTTATTGGGGTCGCTGTCTTCCAAGGCGCGGTTCCCTTTGGGCAGGGTGTCGAGGATGTCGAGGTACTCTTTCTCGGTGAGCAAATCGCCTTCTTCCACATTTTCTGCGGCGCCTTTCTGGATCACGATGTACCGTTCGTAATAGATGATCATGTCCAGTTTCTTGGTCGGTATCCCGAGGAGGTAGCCGATCTTATTCGGCAGGCTCCGGAAGTACCAGATATGGGCCACGGGCACGACCAATTGGATGTGTCCCATCCGCTCGCGGCGCACTTTCTTCTCGGTCACTTCGACGCCGCAGCGGTCGCAGACGATCCCTTTATACCGAATGCGTTTGTATTTGCCGCAGTGGCACTCGTAGTCTTTCACGGGGCCGAAAATGCGTTCGCAAAACAAGCCGTCGCGCTCGGGCTTGTAGGTCCGGTAGTTGATGGTCTCGGGCTTCAGTACTTCGCCGCTGGATTTCTCCAAAATCTGCTCGGGGGAGGCCAGGGAGATGGTGATCTTCTGGTAGTTCCCGGGGGCTTTCGTTTCTTTATTATTATATGCCATGTCTTCGTCTTGTTTAAACTGTCTAATCCATCATTCTCTTGCGTGTATCTGTTGTTCTTCGGGCTGTGAAACCGGAGGGTAATATTGCATAACCTGCGGTTATTCTACAACGTTGAACCTGCTTTCGGGTAACTGCTTTGTCCGCGCGCCTGGGAAATTCATCCGTTTCAACGAGCGTTGAAACGGTGTATTTCCTGTTAAGGCGTGGCGCGCGGTCGAGCTGGAACTGCCCTCAAGCCGGGCGGGCTGTTCTTTTTGTGAACAAAAAGAACCAAAAAAACTTTCACGGATGCTGACGCATCCGATGACGGTTCTTCGTGGGGTCACAATAAGAACAGTTCCGTACGGTTCAAAAAACGAAAGAACAAAAACTACTCGACCAAAGAGTGATTATTCGAGTTTGACATTCAGGCCGAGGCCGGTGAGTTCGTGCAGGAGGACGTTCATGGCCTCCGGGATGCCCGGCTGAGGCATGTTGTCGCCTTTGACGATCGCTTCGTATGCTTTGGCGCGGCCCACGACGTCGTCCGACTTGATGGTCAGGATTTCCTGGAGGATATTAGCCGCCCCGAATGCTTCGAGGGCCCAGACTTCCATCTCTCCGAAACGCTGGCCCCCGAACTGAGCTTTACCGCCCAGCGGCTGCTGGGTGATGAGCGAGTACGGGCCGATCGAACGGGCGTGCATCTTGTCGTCGACCATGTGGCCGAGTTTCAGCATATAGATAACCCCTACGGTAGCCGGCTGGTGGAACATTTCGCCTGTCCCGCCGTCGTAAAGATAGGTCCGGCCGGAGTGAGGAATGCCTGCTTTTTCGGCATACTCGTTGATTTCGTCCAGCGTCGCGCCGTCGAAGATCGGGGTGGCGAATTTAACCCCCAGCTCGCGCCCTGCCCATCCGAGCACGGTTTCGTAGATCTGCCCGAGGTTCATACGGCTCGGCACACCCAGCGGGTTCAGCACGATATCCACGATGGTACCGTCGGCGAGGAAGGGCATATCCTCGTCGCGCACCACCTTGGCCACGATCCCTTTGTTACCGTGCCGGCCGGCCATCTTATCCCCGACGCGCAGTTTGCGTTTCTTGGCGATGTAGACTTTGGCGAGCTGGATAATCCCGGCGGGAAGTTCGTCGCCGTTGGTGATGTTGTATTTCTCGCGTTTGAGGTGTGCGTCGAGCTCCTTGTATTTGATAATGAAGTTGTTGATCAGGGCTTTGATCAGTTCGTTCTTATCTTTGTCGGAGGTCCACTTCGTCGGGTTGATGTTCAGGTAGTCGAGTTCCTGCAAAGCTTTCTGCGTGAACTTGTTCCCTTTGTCGATCACTTCCATGCCGAAGTAGTCGTGCACGCCGGTCGAGGTCTTGCCGTTGACGAGCGACCAGAGTTTGGAGACGAGTATCTCGCGCAGCGCCGCGACTTCTTTGTTGAAGTTCTCTTCGGCGCGTTCGATCTGGGCTTTTTCGCTGGGTTTCCCCTTTTTGCCGGTGGTCTCTTTCCCGGCGCGGGAGAAGAGTTTCTTGTCTACAACGACCCCGAACAAGGACGGCTGTGCTTTCAACGAAGCGTCTTTCACGTCGCCTGCCTTGTCCCCAAAAATCGCCCGCAGGAGCTTTTCTTCCGGACTCGGGTCGGATTCGCCTTTCGGCGTGATCTTACCGATGAGGATATCGCCGGGCTTGACATTGGCGCCGATGCGGATCACGCCGTTTTCGTCCAGGTCGCGCGTCGCATCTTCGCTGACGTTCGGAATGTCGCTGGTAAGCTCTTCCACCCCGCGCTTGGTGTCGCGCACTTCCATAATATACTCGTCGACGTGCACGGAGGTGAAGATATCTTCGCGCATCATCCGCTCGGAGATGACGATCGCGTCTTCGAAGTTATACCCCTGCCACGGCATGAAAGCGACCTTGAGGTTCCGCCCCAAAGCCAATTCTCCCTTTTCCGTAGAGTAGCCCTGTGTCAATATCTGACCGGCCACAACGCGCTCGCCTTTCCGAACCATCGGCTTCAAGGTGATCGAGGTGCTCTGGTTGGTCTTCCGATACTTGGGCAGCTTGTATACGGTCACTTCCGGATCGAACGAAACGAATTTCTCGTCTTCTGTCCGGTCGTACTTGATGTGGATTTCGGTCGAGTCCGAATGCACGATCTCGCCGTCGCGTTCCGCAACAACCTGGGTACGGCTGTCCCCCACCACTGCCCCTTCGAGGCCCGTCCCGACGATAGGCGCTTCTGACCGCAAGAGCGGCACGGCCTGGCGCATCATGTTCGATCCCATCAAGGCTCGGTTGGCGTCGTCGTGTTCGAGGAAGGGAATCAACGATGCGGCAATGGAGGCGATCTGGTTGGGAGCGACGTCCATAAGCTGCACCTGATCCGGACTCACCACGGGGAAGTCCCCGTCGAGTCTGGCTTTAATCTGCTCGTCGGTCAGTGTCCCGTCGTTCGCTACGGTAGCCTCGGCCTGAGCGATCACGAGCCCTTCTTCTTCCTCGGCGCTATAGAATTTGATGTGCGAGTTGTCGGTATCGACTTTTCCGCCTTCCACTGTCCGATACGGGGTCTCGATGAAGCCCATGTCGCTGATCTTGGCGAACACGCACAGGGATGAGATCAACCCGATGTTCGGCCCTTCCGGGGTTTCGATCGGGCACAACCGACCGTAGTGGGTATAGTGCACGTCGCGCACTTCAAAACCCGCCCGTTCCCGCGACAGACCGCCCGGCCCCAAAGCTGACAAACGCCGCTTATGGGTCAATTCGGCCAGGGGGTTGGTCTGATCCATGAACTGGCTGAGCTGGTTGGTGCCGAAGAAGGAGTTGATCACAGAGGACAGGGTCTTGGCGTTGATCAAGTCCACGGGGGTAAACACTTCGTTATCCCGCACGTTCATCCGTTCGCGGATGGTTCTGGCCATCCGGGCAAAACCGACGCTGAACTGATTGGCGAGCTGCTCGCCGACGGTTCTCACCCGTCGATTGGAGAGGTGGTCGATGTCGTCGACGTCGGTCTTGGAGTTGATCAGCTGGATGAGGTACTTGATGATGGCGATCATGTCCTCGCGGGTCAAGACCTTCACTTCGCTCGGGATGTCGAGGTTCAGTTTCTTGTTGATCCGGAACCGGCCGACATCGCCCAGGTCGTACCGCTTGTCGGAGAAGAAGAGTTTGTCGATGACGTCCCGGGCGGTAGCCTCGTCCGGCGGCTCGGAGTTGCGAAGCTGTCTGTAAATATACACCACGGCTTCTTTTTCCGAGTTGCAGGGGTCTTTCTGCAAGGTGTTGTAGACGATGGAGTAGTCGTTGGCAGAGGCCATCTCTTTGTGCAAGAGGAGGGTCTTCTCGCCCGACTCGAGAATGTCGTCGATGTGCTCTTCGGCCAGCACGGTCTCGCGGTCGATGATGATCTCGTTCCGCTCGATGGATACGACTTCGCCGGTGTCTTCGTCGACGAAGTCTTCTGTCCACGATTTCAAAACCCGTGCGGCCAGTTTCCGACCGACTGCCTTTTTCAGGTTGGCTTTATTGACTTTGATTTCGTCGGCGAGACCGAAAATTTCGAGGATCTGCCGATCGCTCTCGAAGCCGATGGCGCGCAACAGGGTCGTGACGGGCAGCTTCTTCTTCCGGTCGATGTAGGCGTACATCACGTTATTGATGTCGGTCGCGAACTCGATCCAGGAGCCTTTGAACGGAATAATACGCGCACTGTACAGCTTCGTCCCATTCGAGTGCATGCTCTGACCGAAGAATACGCCGGGGGAGCGGTGGAGCTGCGATACGATCACGCGCTCGGCCCCATTGATCACGAATGTCCCGCGCGGGGTCATATAGGGCACGGCGCCGAAGTAGACGTCCTGGATCACGGGGTCGAAATCCTCATGCTCCGGGTCGGTACAGTACAACTTCAGCTTGGCCTTCAAGGGCACGCTGTAGGTCAGGCCGCGCTCCAGACACTCGTCGATGGAGTATCTCGGGGGGTCGATATAGTAGTCGATGAATTCGAGGACGAAGTTGTTGCGGGTGTCGGTGATGGGGAAGTTCTCCATGAACACTTTGTACAACCCTTCGTCGAGCCGGTTCTCGGCTGTGGTCTCGAGCTGAAAGAAATCTTTGAAGGATTTCAGCTGTACCTCCAAAAAGTCGGGATAGGCCATCCGGAGATCGGAGGAGGCGAAGCTGATGCGTTGCGGGTGCGATTGAGTCCCGCTGGGGGTGGCTTTCGTCGGCATGTTCGCTTTTTACGAATGAGTAATGTGTTGAACAGCGCTAAATCTAGGTTCCAGAACTTTTTTCTCCTGTCTCTTTCACTCGCTTTTTACACGCCATTCTTTGTGCCGGACGGAACCGTACCTTTCTTGAAAGAAAGGTACCCAAAGAACTTTTGCAGAGGTCGTCCCACAGGGACGACCACGGGTTATCTCCGCCTCGTTCGTTGGGCTAAGATTTTCAGGCGAGGCGCGCGTGGGGTTCTCGCCCATTATTAGCGCGCTCGCCGAAAATCCAGCCCAACCTACCGGACAGACACGGCCAGAGCATCCCGCAGGGATGCGCTCTGAAGTTTTTTGGTTCTTTTTGCCCGAAAGCTTCCTCGCGCTAACTCGGCATAGCCCGCAAGCGGTCTCTGCTCAAGTAACGCCGCTCGGTTCTTCAGAAAAAGAACAGTTCACTCCAACACAAGGAAGGGGTATAAAAAATGAACGATGAAGAGAACGGGAGTAAGCAGACCGTTCCGGAGGAGGAGGGGGTGTTTCTTGTCCGGGTCGCCTTTAGCCTGCGAGGCGGACAACTCTGCTCCCCTACTCTTGTGGGTCTGTTATTTCCTTGTGCTGAGGGCCGTCCGAGGGGCGGCTTCGGCGGGTGGTGTTTGAGGGCGCGGAAGGAGGCGCTTTCAAAAACCAGAAAAAGGTGCAAAGCCCACGCGAGGTGAGCCTTACACCGTTCATGATTCCCGGGATGGTGGTTTTCAGCGCGTTAGGGTGAAAGCCGAGTGGGTATCCCGGAAAGATGGGAAGCGTCTTACTTCAGTTCGACTTCTGCGCCTGCTTCTTCGAGCTGTGCTTTCAGGGATTCGGCTTCTTCTTTCGAAACGCCTTCTTTCACTGCTTTCGGTGCGCCGTCTACGAGGTCTTTTGCTTCTTTCAGGCCGAGACCGGTGAGTTCTTTCACCACTTTCACTACCTGCAATTTAGCCTGGCCGCCGGATTTGAGGATCACGTCGAACGAGCTCTTTTCTGCTGCGCCGCCTGCTTCGCCGCCTGCGGCCGGTGCTGCTACTGCGACTGCTGCTGCGGCCGGTTCGATCCCGTATTCGTCTTTGAGGATGGTTGCGAGTTCGTTGACTTCTTTAACGGTCAGGTTTACCAGCGATTCTGCCAGTGCTTTGATGTCTGCCATCTTGGGTATTGGTTTGAATGGTTATTAATTGGCTTGTTTGTCTCCTTCCGAGGGATGTTACCGCTACCTTTGGGCCCGGACGCCCGGTTTCACGCGTGGGTGCGGAGGGTCTCTCCGACGGGTGGAACCTGTCACGGTTGTCGTGGGTCTACTCGGTGTCGCGCCCCTCTTCTCGGGGTTACAAACGGGTTTTCGGTTTTTGAGGTATCAGGCGACTCTGGCTACGACGCCGCAGCATGGCCGCCGATGCCGATTACTGTGCCCGGTTCTCCAAGGCTTTGACGAGCCCGGAGATTTTGCCGCCGGCTGATCCTTGCAGGGCCGAGATAACGTTCTTGGCCGGGGATTGAAGCAGGCTGATAACGTCGCCGATGAGTTCTTCGCGGGATTTGATGTTGACGAGCGCTTCGAGCGATGCTTCGCCCATATAGACGCATTCGTCGACATAAGCCGCTTTGAGCATGGGCTTATCGCCGCCTTTGTCTTTGCGGAATGCTTGGATCAGTTTGGCGGGTGCGTTCCCGGTGTTGGAGAACATAATGGAGGTAGATCCTTCCAAAACGCCTACCAGTTCCTGGTCTGCTTTGCCGGTCTGTTCCAAGGCTTTGCCGAGCAGGGTGTTCTTGACGACGATCAGTTTGATCTCCTTTTCGAAGCAGGAGCGACGCAAGGCTGCGGTTTGCTCGGCATTCATGCCGGAGATGTCGGCGAGGTAGAAGTGGGTATAGGTTCCGAGCTGATCGGCTAAACTCTTGATTACTTCGGATTTTTGTTCCTTTCTCATCTCTCAGTTTCTTGTGGTTAGTCGATTAGTCTACGGATTTCGGGTCGATCTGCAAACCGGGGCTCATGGTGGTGGAGAGGTAGATGCTCTTCACGTAGGTCCCTTTGGCTGCTGCGGGTTTGAGTTTCAGGATGGTGCGCAGGAACTCTTTGGCGTTGTCTTCGATCTGTTTGGCTTCGAAAGAGACTTTCCCGATAGAGGTGTGCACGATCCCGAATTTATCGACTTTGAAGTCGATTTTCCCGGCTTTGACTTCTTCGACTGCTTTGCCGACTTCCATGGTTACGGTACCGGTCTTGGGGTTGGGCATGAGGCCTCGGGGGCCGAGCACGCGGCCCAAGGCGCCGACTTTGGCCATGACGTTCGGGGTACAGATAATCACGTCGACATCGGTCCACCCTCCCTTGATTTTCTCTACGTATTCGTCGAGGCCGACAAAATCTGCGCCTGCTGCACTGGCTTCGGCTTCTTTGTCGGGGGTGCAGAGTACGAGTACGCGAACGGTTTTACCTGTCCCATGGGGCAAGGTGACGACGCCGCGAACCATTTGGTTGGCTTTCCGGGGGTCGACGCCGAGACGGACGTCGATGTCGACGGAGGCGTCGAATTTGGTGAAGGTGATATCTTTGAGCAGTGCCGCTGCTTCGTCTACTTTGTGAACTTTTCCGGGTTCTACTTTGGCGAGGACGGCTTTTCTATTTTTGGTCAGTTTCATAGGGTGTGGTCTCCTCTCCTCGGTTAGTTGTTTGTCGGAAATTCACCGGTGACGCTGATCCCCATACTGCGGGCGGTACCTGCGACCATCCGCATGGCGGATTCGACGGTGAAGCAATTCATGTCTTCCATCTTCTCTTTGGCGATGGTCTGGATCTGTTCCCAGGTCACGGAGGCGACTTTTTTCCGGTTGGGTTCTGCTGAACCCGACTGAATCTTAGCGGCTTCTTTGAGCTGGACGGCGACGGGGGGTTGTTTGACGATGAAGTCGAAGGACTTGTCGCTGTAAACGGTAATGACCACGGGCAGTACTTTGCCTGCTTTGTCCTGCGTCTTTGCGTTGAATTGCTTGCAGAACTCCATGATATTGACCCCCTTGGAACCCAAGGCGGGGCCTACGGGCGGCGAGGGGTTCGCCGCGCCACCTTTGATTTGCAGTTTGATGAAACCTGCAACTTCTTTGGCCATAGTGCGTGTCTAAAAAATCGTGTGATTACTCTTTTTCTACTTGCATAAAACTCAGTTCCATCGGAGTCTTACGCCCGAATATCTTGACGGAAACGTGGAGTTTTTTCCGTTCGTTGTCGACTTTTTCGATGGTGCCGACGAAGGAAGCAAAGGGTCCGTCGATCACCTTGACGGATTCGCCTTCCACGTAAGGGGTTTCGTTTTCTTCCTCTTGCGTGGCGAGCTCGTCCACCCGACCCAGAATCCGACTGACTTCCTGCGGCCTGAGAGGGGTGGCTTGCAGGGTGGATTCTTTGGTGTCGCTCAAAAAGCCGAGTACGTTCGGGGCGTTTCTCAAGATATGCGGTATTTCGCCCACGAGGGCGGCTTGTACCAAGACGTAGCCGGGATAGGAAATGCGTTCTTTGGTGATTTTCTTCCCGTTGCGTACTTGATATACTTTTTCGGTGGGAATAAGCACTTGGGCGATGGAGTCTTCCAGGTGCAAGGTGCGGATCTCGGATTCGAGATATTCCTTGACTTTTTTCTCTTTACCGCCGATGGCGCGTATGACGTACCATTCCAGGGCGGGTTTTTCTCCGTTGCTCATTCCGCGTGTACTAATATTCTGAAAACCTACTTGCTGTGGGGGCGATGGGGATCGCGCCGGAAGGGGGGTAAATTACGGGGCTAATACAAAATGCTGTATATGCCTTTCATAATGGTTTCGAAGCTGATGTCCATGGCGAGGATCACGAGGGCCAGGATCAGGGAGGCGATCATGACGACGATGGCGCTGTTCTGGAGGGAGCTCCAAGTAGGCCAGGTGACTTTGTGGACGAGTTCGTTGTATGCTTCTTTGAAGTAGGTGGATTTCATAATCGGGGTTCCATTAAAAACGGGAGAGGAGTGGTGTGCTCCTCGTCCGAATGGGTATGTGGTCTCTTTGTAGTATACTATATTACTCTTCCGTATCAGCCGTAGAGGCAGGCACCGGTTCTTCCGTGGTGTCGTCCTGGTTCTGTTTCCACCAGTAGTATCCGCCGATGGCGGCGATCACGAGCAGGAGGATGAGTTTCCCGCCGATGCGGTTCCAGAAGGAGAGTTTCGGGTCTTTCGGCAGGTCCCAGCCGTATTCGGTGGCGAATCCATCGATGTCTTCGTCGTCCAGGGTGTAGATGGTTTTGTCGGCTGCGTCATAAACGGCGTACTGGCGTTCGCCGTAGTTCCAGATGGGGACGTAGAACAAGGAGAATTGTTCGAAGCCGACGCCGAACTGCAAGGTATGGCCGTTATCCAGGGTAACGGAGTCGGGCAGGTCGTACATTTTCTGGAATTCCGGCCCGTTGCCGTACAGGATGGTGGCGCGTCTGGCTTCGGCGGATTCGGTGAGGAGTCCGAGGGCCAGAACGAAAGCGGCGCAGAGGGTGAGGTAAATTTTTTTCATGTGTGAATATGTTTCCGGCGGCGAAACTGCGCGAGTGGTACCGGCCGGGTGGCAGGGGTGGAGAGATTCGAACTCCCATCAACGGTTTTGGAGACCGCTATTCTGCCCTTGAACTACACCCCTGTAAAAATGAGGCGGCGCGGTGGGCACCGCCTCATGGTGTATGGCATCCCTTACGGGATAACTGGTTAGGCGATGATTTCGGTGATCTGCCCTGCACCCACGGTACGGCCGCCTTCGCGGATGGCGAAACGCAGACCTACGTTGATAGCTACCGGGTAGATGAGTTCCACGGTGATGGTGACGTTGTCGCCCGGCATGACCATTTCAACGCCGTCCGGGAGCTGTACTTCACCGGTCACGTCCAAGGTACGGAGGTAGAACTGCGGACGGTATTTGTTGTGGAACGGGGTGTGACGCCCACCTTCTTCTTTCTTCAGGATATAGACCTCTGCTTTGAATTTGGTGTGCGGGGTGATCGAACCCGGTTTGGCAACGACCATACCGCGTTTCACTTCTTTCTTGTCGATACCGCGCATCAGCAGCCCGACGTTGTCCCCTGCTTCCCCTTCGTCGAGGAGTTTGCGGAACATTTCGACGCCGGTACATACCGATTTCTTGGCTTTTTCGCCCAAGCCGACGATTTCGACTTCGTCACCTACGTGGATAACGCCGGTTTCGATACGCCCGGTCAATACGGTACCACGACCGGTGATCGAGAAGACGTCTTCGACGGGCATCAGGAAGGGTTTTTCGTTTTCACGCGGCGGAATCGGAATGTAGGTATCCACCGCATCCATGAGTTCCATGATTTTTTCTTCCCACTGTGCTTCGCCGTTCAAGCCGCCGAGGGCAGAACCGCGGATGATCGGGGTGTTGTCGCCGTCGAATTCGTATTTGCTGAGCAGGTCGCGTACTTCGAGTTCGACGAGGTCGAGCATTTCGGGGTCGTCGACCATGTCGCATTTGTTCAGGAAGACGACGATACGGGGTACGTTCACCTGACGGGCGAGCAGTACGTGTTCGTTGGTCTGGGGCATCGGACCGTCGGTCGCTGCTACAACCAGGATGGCGCCGTCCATCTGTGCGGCACCGGTTACCATGTTCTTCACGTAGTCGGCGTGGCCGGGGCAGTCTACGTGTGCGTAGTGGCGGTTGGCGGTCGAGTATTCTACGTGCGAGGTGTTGATGGTGATCCCGCGTTCTTTTTCTTCGGGAGCGTTGTCGATCGAGTCGAACGAACGGAGTTCGGACAAACCTTTCTTGGCGAGAACGGTGGTAATCGCTGCGGTCAAGGTGGTCTTACCGTGGTCTACGTGACCGATGGTACCGATATTGACGTGCGGTTTCGACCGGTCGAATTTTTCTTTTGCCATGGGTTGTAAGCGTTTTTAATTGTTGTTTGTTTGTCTCTTATTAAAAGAGCGGAAGACGAGATTCGAACCCGCGACCCTTAGCTTGGAAGGCTAATGCTCTACCGACTGAGCTACTTCCGCTTGT
>NZ_CAQIVA010000029.1:0-23240 GCF_948810725.1 uncultured Rikenella sp. | reverse complement strand
CCCCAGTTCTCCGCCCCGTGTCCGCCTCACTGCGGCTCCGCTTTCGCTCCGCCGCTTTTTCGCGCGCCTTGGGAAATCTTGTCAAAACGCGCCAGCGCATTTTGACGATTTCCCTCTTTAGGCGTGGCGCGCGATCTGGTCATTGCCCCGGCTGGAACTGTTCTCGTTGGCTTCGCCTTCCTCCTCGCCGCTCGGCAATTTGCAAACTGCGTTTGCATTGCTCTCGCTGGCAGCGTCGGTTGTGAACAAAAGGAACCGAAAAAACTTTAGAGCGCATCCCTGCGGGATGCTATGGCCGGATATACCCGCATAACACAAACGCGCAGTGCGGAGGCAACGCTACAACCCCCTCACTCCCCTGCCTTCACCACCAACTCCACCGTGCGCATCTTCGTCCGTACCCGAAGCCACTCCGTCAGCTTCCGACGCTGATCCTCCTCCAAAGAGACATCCGACGCCGGAACAATGTAACAATAGACCACCGTATCCGCCACCCGACCGTCACCCGTAAAGACCGGAACCTTCGACAGACTCACCCGCCCCACCAGCTGCGTCCCCCACAACGATCCCAACTCACGCACAATGTCTGCCGCAGGCAACGTATCCCGCAAATAACGATCGGTCAGCTGCTGCAACCGTTCGATTTTCCGATTCTTCTCCTCCAGAATCTCGACATTGCTGTGCAGGACGCTCTGCATCATCCGCCCGTCCAACCCATCGTCCGTCCCCGCCTGATGCACCACCAACCGCGTATGCCCCAGACGATAGGCCGGCAACTGATTGCGAGCCAGCGCAATCGCATCCTCCGACACTTTATTCCCGATCAGCATCACATCGATCGTCGAAGTGTCGCGCGCATAGGTCGGCGTGGCGCTCACCACCTCCGCCCCGTCGAACGTCAACACCCGCTCAATATACTCCCGGGCATTGCTCTCGAAAATCGTGCGCTGCACGATGTCGTAAGCCAGCACGATACTCGGCACCAACGTCATGGTCACGATCACCGTCATATAACGTCTCGCCCGCCGCTCTCGTTTCGGATCGACGAAAGCCGTCTTCCGGTACTTCAGAAACCGAACGATAATGAACGTCCCGACCGCGATGAACACCGCATTGATAAAGAAAAGATAGAACGCCCCGAGAAAAAAGGCCATATTCCCCCGCGCCAGCCCGAACCCGGCCGTACAGAGCGGCGGCATCAGCGCCGTAGCGATCGCCACCCCCGGAATCACCGTCGAAGTCCGATCCTTGCGCGACTGGGCCACGATTCCGGCCAGCCCCCCGAACAGCGCGATCAGCACATCATAAATAGTCGGTGTCGTCCGGGCCAGTAGTTCGCTCTGCGCCGTACTGATCGGACTGATCCAGAAATAGAGGGTCGAAGTAACCAGCCCCACCGCCGCCGCCAGCCCCAGACTGCGCAACGACTGCTTCATCAGGTCGAAGTCATTGACCCCGAGCGCCAGTCCCACCCCCATGATGGGCCCCATCAGCGGCGACACGAGCATCGCCCCGATGATCACCGCCGTGGAGTTGACATTCAGACCGATCGACGCGATGAAGATCGCGAAGATCAACACCCACAGATTCGTCCCCCGGAACTCGACCCCCCGGTTGATATTCTCACGCACCTCCTCCTCCGAGGCCTTGTCCTCGTCGAGGTTGAAACGATCGCGGATAAAATTGAGAAAACGGCTGCGGAGCGACGTATTGAACTCGTTCGATTCAGGCATAGGAACAACGGTTTTCGTTCAGCGAGAGACAAAGATACGGCTTTTCCCGAGGAGTCGCAACCCGCCGCCCGCAACGAGATTCCCGCCGGGCTGCCAATCCTTCGCAGAATAAAGTTCACAGAAAAGTCGCCTAAAATTTTTCGGGATATGATTTTTTATCTACATTTGAAAAACGAATCGGGGAGCACTGCCCTTTGCGGGGAGGGGTCGGTCTGTTGTCCGACCGGCGAAACCGAACGACTGAACTAAGGATAACCGGCGTGCCCGAACGGACACGCTACCAATAACTTAAATTAAAACTGTATGAGCAATTTTGACTACAACGACCGGAGCGAGATGGACTCTATGGGCGATGAACTGTACTCCGTGCCGGTGAAGGCGGGGAAGCGCATCTACTACTTCGATGTGAAAGCTACGCGCGGCGGGGACTACTATGTGACGATCACCGAAAGCCGCAAGAAGCAGATGCGTGACGGGAGTTTCACGATCGACAAGCACAAGATTCACTTATACAAAGAAGACTTCCAGAAATTCGGCGAAGGTTTCAAAGAGGTGGTAGACTACGTGAAACGCGAACGCCCGGAGCTGTTCAACCCGGACGGTTCGGCAATCGGCTCAGGACCGGCCAATGCGTCGGAAGGGACGAGCTCGATCTCTGAAGACGATTTCTTCAAAGGGTTGTAATTCGGCGGTTTACTTGTCTTTCAGGTAAACGACCGAACAAACGCCGCATGTCGAAAGAGCGATACGAAATGGCGCCGGGCACCGAAGTATTGGTTGCATGGAGCGGCGGCATCGACTCTGCGACTGCTGCGGAACTACTGCGCGAGGCGGGATACCGTCCTCGCGCTCTTTTTTTGGACATGCTCGACGCCGCTCCGGCGCGGGAACGGGCTCGGGAGATGGCCGAGAGGATGGGTATACCCTTGACGATCGAGCCTTGCCACGAGCTGTTCCGGCGCGAAATCATCGACTACACGCTGGCGGAACACGCTGCGGGACGAACACCGGCTCCGTGTTCGCGCTGCAATCCGCGGATCAAATGGCGACTCTTAGCCGAGACGGCCGACCGAATGGGGATTCGGTACATCGCGACGGGGCACTATGCACGTACAGCGACCCTGGACGGACACGTTTGTTTCCGGCGCGGCGCAGATGCGGCGAAAGACCAGTCTTATTATTTGTGGGATGTGCCGGAAGAGATCGTCTCCCGGGCGATTTTGCCGTTGGGCGGCTACACCAAACAGGCCGTAAAGGCCGGCATGGCGAGGCGATATACCGTCCTGCCGACGGGACGGGAGAGCATGGGAGTCTGTTTTACGGGAGATTCGAATTACGAAGATTTTTTACGGCGCCATTTACCGGTCGGCTGCCTGACCTCCGGCGAGGCGGTCGATTGGCGGACGGGAGCGGTGGTGGGCCGACACGAAGGATACGGACTCTACACGGCAGGACAAAAACGGGGGATTTCACCGATCGCTTCGGCACTGAACAAAGGCGGGAAGCCGATGCGGGTGGTTTCGCTCGATCCGTCACGGAACCGCGTGGTCGTCAGCACCGAAGAGGAGGCGCTATCGCGACGCACCGTGTGGCTGACAGCGTGGCGGACAGTGGTCGCACCCTCGATGTTGTCAAGCTATGCCGATGAGTTGGAGATTCGGGTGCGGGGCATCGGGCGCAATCCGCAAAAAGGAACTCGAATCACAGTCGAACCGGACGGCCGAATGCGGATCGACCTATTGAACGATTCGGTCTGGGCTCCGATGCCCGGCCAGCCAGCGGTTTTCTATCTGAACGATTGCGTGGTCGGCGGCGGCATCCTGGACAGGATATAACAGCACTGCCGCTTTCGTGAAAGAAAGCGGCAGTTACAGACCAGTTCAAAAAAAGAGGTGCTACGCCCCGAATCCACCCCCGCCGAGGCGTTTGACCTGTTTGGCCACGTCCTGTCCCTGATCGTTCTGGTCGATCGAGAACTCCACCTCGTCCCCCGGCGCCAACGCCGAGAAATCGCCTTCGATCACATCCAGACTGTGGAAAAAGAGATTGTTGTTCGGGTATTTGATAAACCCGTACCCCGTCTTGATGCTGAGAATCGTACTTGTATACCGCGCTCCCGGCTCCCGTCCGACCCGTCCCGGCGGCGTAAACTCGTCCTCCGCTTCGACCACCGTCTCGTCAGCCTCTTTCCCTCCCTCTTCCGCCGCGTCGCCGCCTTGCGACTTGGCATCGTTCGCCACGAAGAGGTTCATAATCAACTGATTATTCTGTTTCAACCCGCAATCGATCACCTCCTGCATCGGCACCGGATAGTGCGCCAGGTTGAGCAGCTCGTGCGACGTTTTGGTCACGATCCGATTCCCCTCGTCGTTGATGTACTCGAACTCCCAGCTGATCAGCATCACCCGCACCCCCAGCGCAATGAGCTTGCGCACCAGCGGCACATAGTCCGTATCCGCCACCACCAGCACCGCAATGTCGATCTTGCCCCGGAGCGCCATCTCGTAGACCTCCAGCGCCAGCCACACGTCCGTTCCGCGCTCCTCCTTCCGTCCGTAGATGTTGCGAAGCGGCAGGTAGTGCGGATGTACCCCTTCCGACATCAGGATATCGTCGAAGACCCGGTCGTGATACAACTGGCTGCCGCGTTGCGCCGCGTCGGAAGCATTGAGCCGGCCGCGAAAATAGTGCGCCTCGTTGACCCGACACCGTTTCGGATCGATCCCCTCCTCTTCGGCCACCCGCTGACAGATAAAGTCGTGCAATCCGTTCAGGCACAAGCGTCGCCGCTGGGGATGGATGTAATTGTAATAATTCGACGCGTGGAGCAGAAAGTTGCCGTCATAAAACACGCCGATCTTGGGCGCAGCGCAATGGTTGGAATACATAAGATACAATAGAAACGACTGGAATCGTGAGAGTTATTTAGGTCAATTCTATGACGGGTTCAAAGATAATATATTTTCATTAAAGTGAATCGGTTTTCGTCCTTTCTTCCGGAAAGATCGCGCCATTGAACGAAATCGAACATAAACAAACGATTGCGAAGGATTTGTTTCGAAATGACCGGTCGGATTTCTGACACTATTTTCGGATAGCGGCCGAACCGGGCCGATAAAAAAACTTGGCACGGTTTATGAGAAAAGAGCGAAGAAAACCCTATTTTTGAATTTTGGTATAAAAAAGCGCAGCGTTATGGGATATCATGAAATGGAGATCGGACTGAAACAAGTGGCCGCTTATGTGGCCCGGTGGCACGAAACGGGCCGCGTACCGACCATCGAACGGGACATCGTACTGGAACGGATGCAACGGATATACGCCGAAATCATGCAGTTGCGGTGTACGGACGGCGTGGCGATGCAACTGGCGGCAGCGAGAGTCGAGGTGGAACACGTACCGGCGACGAACGGATACGACGGAATGGCGCCGGAAGACGAATCGTTTGAAGTGAACGGCGGAGGAGTCGACTACGGTTTTGCGCCGATGGCGGAGAGCGTGGCGGCGACCGAGCCGGCAGCGACCGCGCAGTTCGAAGAGCGTCCGGCCGCTGAGCGGGAAGACCGGATGTCGCAAACGACCCATACGGTGCAGGAGGTGGGCGAACAGGATCCCTGCCCGTCGCAGACGCGTTTTCTGGAAGAGCGGGAGGTGGTTCTGCCTTTCCCGGAGGCTGCCGCAGCCGAATCGGCTGTAGAACCGGAGCCGGTCGAACCCGTTACGATAACCGAAACCGAGATCGAACCGGAACCGGAATCAGAGCCCGAGCAGGAGATCGAGCCGGAGACCGAAGCTCCGGCGAAAGGAGGCCGGTCGGAAGAGAGCTACCTGACGCAGGAGAGCGGTTCGCGGGAGGGCTATCCGCAAGCGACCGAAGTGCCGGCGATGGAACCTGAGGTAACGGCACCGACGAATACAACTGCAACAGAGCGGGCTGCGGAAGCGGACGAGATGCCGAAAAGCGGCCGGAAGCCGGAAAAGAAAAAGCCGGAAGCGCCGCGCATCTTCGGCATCGAAGTGAGCCCTTATGCGCGACACGAGATGATCGACACCCTGTTCCACGGGAACGAGGCGATGTTCGAGTCGGAGTGCGAAAAATTAGACACCATGGGGTCGTTAGAGGAGGCGCTGGTCTACATCGGCGAGATGTACCGCTGGATTCCGGAGAATGCGGCGACGATCAAGTTCATCGACCTGCTGGAAGCACGGTTCGGAACAGAAGAAGGGGAGGCCTGAGGGCCTCCCTTTCTTCTGTCTTATCGTCCCGCTCCGCGCACGGCGGCCAACGCCGCCACGCTGATCCGCACCCCGGCAGCGTCCCGTCGGACGGCTGCCGCACAAGCTGCCACGGTCGCACCAGTGGTCAGTACGTCGTCCACTAACAGGATGTGTCTGCCCGCCAGCCGTTCCGGCCGGGTCAGCCGAAAAGCCCCCTCCACATTCCGATGCCGGTCGGCGGCATCCCTGCGCCGTGCCTGCGTCCGCGTGCGTCGCACCCGCCGCAACGATTGAAAATCATACGGAACTCCCATACTCCGCGACAATCCCACGCAAATCTCCTCGGCCTGGTTGTATCCGCGCCGCAACCGCTTCGTCCAGTGCAAAGGCACAGGAATCAACAGCTCTATATCCCGATAAAACGGCGACTCGCGCAACTCGCGTCCGAACATCTCGCCCATCGCCACCGCGATATCGCGCCGACCGGCATACTTCAACGCATGAATCATCCGCCGATAACCGCTCTCGCGCCGAAAGGCGAAGAGAGCCGCCGCATGGGTCAGCTCCGGAATCGAACGCTCCATTCGGGTGACGACCGGATTACGCGCGGCCACCCAGTCGTCGGTCAGAGGCATCTCCCAGCGGCACCGCAGGCAGATCGTCCGTTCGCCCCGCCCCAGCACAGTGCCGCAGACCGGCGGAAAGAGTTGTTCGCCCAGCCACCTCAGCCCCTCCCGCAAAGGCTGTATCAGCGAACGCAGTGTCAATTCTTCGAATCGTTAAACTCCTCACCCGAATCTCCCGCCTCTGTCGCCAGCGCCTCGTCATCGGCCCCGCTGCCGATGATCGGACTGTGTCGCAACTGAGACACCGCCATCGTCTCGCCGCGCACCACCGCCTTGGGAAAGAGCTCGCGAACCCGCCCCAAGAGCATCGACACCTCGGTCATATCCATGCAATACCCGACCATCGTCCGAAAAGTCGGATTGTCGTAGATCACCTCGCCCGGAATCCCCGGAAAGCGGCTTTTGAAGGTAGCCAACGCCCCGTACGCCCGGCTCCGCGCCTCCTGCGTATTGTCGAAAAAAATGCAGATCCGGTAGCCCGTCACCCGATCTTTCCGCCGCATGGAACGCAACGCCGCGCTCACCGATCCGTCGTTGTTCACCACCGCCTGAGCTCCCGTCGCGACGTCGGGCGTCCGCAACCGCGCCGTGTAGTTTCCGATCCGCTCCTGAGCCTCCGCCGAAAGGAGGCAGAAAAATGCAAAAAATGAAATCAACCCTATTTTCATCGTTCCGTCGTATTTCAATCTGTCATTAAAAAGTTCATCGGCATCTGCTCCAAACTCCTCCTTACCTGTTCCGCATTCACCCGTCGGCTGAAGCGAACCGTCCGCTCCCGCAAAGGCCGGCCAGCCACGAACTCCAGCGTACCCGCCACACGCAAGTCCGCCTCCCGGGCCGAAATCGTCCCTCGGGCCAGCCCGACCAACTTCGGCATGACCGTCGTCACCGTCTCCAGCCCGAACCGGAAGCGGAACGGGATCTCGACCCGGTGCAATCCCGGCTCCACGACGAACGATTGTCGCGCCCTCATCGTCCCCACCGTCGCCCCGTCCAGTCGCAAATCGAATCGCATGGCATCGAAAATCACCCGATCCCGATTGCGGTTATCCACCTCGACCCGAACCACCCCTTCGACGAAGCCGACGCCGAACCGTTCGACCGAAGCCGATGCGATCTCGGTGACGCGCAGCTGCATCAACGGACGAGCGCCGCACCCGACGAGCAGGCAAGCCAGGAGCCCTCCCAACCAAATAGAAAAATATCGTTTCATGGTTTTTCAGCCGTATAAATCATGGCAATCCCCCCCGTCAGCCGTCGTTTCTGCGGTCGGACGAAACCCGCCTCCGTCAGGAGCCGGCAGAAAGGCTCGCCGTACGGAAACTCGCCCACCGATTCGGGCAGGTAGCTGTAAGCCCGCGCATCGCGCGACACCAGCCGTCCGACAGCCGGCAAAATACGCCGGAAATAGAACCGATAGAGCCACCCCAGCGCATTATGTCGGGAAGGCATCGAAAATTCGAGGATATAAACCCTCCCCTGCGGCACCAGCACCCGATACATTTCGCTCAGGCCGCGGGTCAGATTTTCGAAATTCCGCACGCCGAATCCGCAGGTCACCGCCTCGAACCGCCCCTCGTCGAACGGCAACCGCTCGGCATCGCCCTCGACCATCGGAAACTCCCGCCCCGGAAAACGGGCGGCCACCTTCTCGCGCCCGATGCGCAACATCCCGGGCGACAGATCGACGCCCGTGACAGCCGCCGTCGGCAAGGCGCGCCCCACGGCAATGGCCAGATCGCCCGTCCCGGTAGCCACATCCAAGACGGTCGCCGGTCTCTGACGCCGCACGCCGCCCACCAGCCGGGCCCGCCACCGCCGGTCGATCCCGAGCGAAAGCACCCGGTTCAACAGGTCATAGCGACGGGCGATGGCATCGAACATCACCCGCACCTGTTCTTTCTTCCCCGCAGGGTCTTCGTCATAAGGTTTTATCATCGGAATCGAATCGATTTTTCGGGCGATATGCGTGCGATGATCGCCGTCGGCAGCCCCATCGCCGCCGTAACGATGGCCAGCGTACCGAGGTTGAGCCACACCGCCTGCATCCAGTCGATCCGCACCGGCACCGTCGCCATCATGTAGCTCTCCGGATCGAGCGTCACACAGCCCGTATATTGTTGCAGGAGGCACAACGCCAGCCCGACCGCATCGCCCCACAGCAATCCCCGGAGCGTTATCCCCGCTGACCGCAGCACGAAGATGCGCTGCAACGTCCCGTTGCGCATCCCCAAGGCCTTGAGGATGCCGATCGTCCCGGTCTGCTCCAGCACGACGATCAGCACTCCGGAAGCCATGTTGACCACCGCCACGACCAGCATGATGACGATCACGAGGGTGGTATTCAGCCCCAGCATCTCCAGCCAGTCGAAAATCTGGGGATACCGCTCCTCGACCGTCGTCACCTCCCACCGTTCGCCTCCCTCCTCCTCGCCCCAGCCGAACCAAAACGCCCCGTCGCCGCCCACCGCCTCGGTCAAGGCCTCGGCCACCGCCGACCGGTCGCAGCCCGGCGCCACAGCCACCTCGTATCCTCCGACCTCGCCTGACCGCCAGCCGTTCAGCCGCTGCACGACACCCATATCGCAAAAAACCGTCGCCCGGTCGAACTCCTCCATCCCGCTGTCGTAGATCGCTGCCACCCGAAACCGATCGCGCCGCGTCCCTTCGTCGCCCATAAACAACGCCTCGAACCGGTCGCCCATCCCGAGCCCCAGTCCGTCGCACAGCCGCTGCGAGACCACCGCCTCGTGACTCCTGACCCGATCGGTATAAACCGGAATCCGCCCGGCCACCAACTGCGCATGGAGAAACATCGTATCGCTCTCCGCCGCCAATCCCCGCAGCACAATCCCCTGGATCGTCTCCTCGCCCCGAATCACCCCGGTTTTGGTCGCAAACCGTTGGATCCGGGCCACCCCCTCCACCTCCGCCAACTCGGCCATCCAGGCCGAATCGACCTCCACCGGCCGGGTCTCGTACGCGCCTCCCCCTCCGGCCGCCGCCACCCGAATATCGGCTGCAAAACCCGCCACCTTATCGCCGATCGTGCCGCGGAATCCGTTCACCACCCCCAGTGCCACGAGCATCACCGCCACGCTGACCGCCACACAGAACGTCGCCACGCGCAGCATAATTTTTCCCTTGCGTCCCGGCGCGCCCAACCGACTGGCTATGAAAGTCTCGATCATGGATGAGGTCTCGGAAAATTCAATTCGTCGGACAAATGTAGCTCATTTTTTTTGGAAGTTCGGAAAAGTGTTGTACTTTTGCCCCCGGTGGATGTAGTTCAGTTGGTTAGAACGCTTGATTGTGGTTCAAGAGGTCGTCGGTTCGAGCCCGATCTTCCACCCGCTTTACTTACCACAATATAACACGAAAGAGGTCTGTTACGCATTGTGTAACAGACCTCTTTCTCATTCTCCGGCCGACGAGGCGCTACCGCACCTCGATCTCTTTCACCGCCGGTTTCAGCTCCTCGGCGCTCTTTTTCGGCAGGTCGATCGTCAGGACGCCGTTCTCGACCTTCGCCTCGATCCGCTCCGTGTCGATGTCGTCGGGCAGAATCAGGTTCTGCCGGAAGTGGGCATAGGAGAACTCCCGCCGCAGGTAGCGGCCTTGTTCCGCGCCCTCTCCTTCGGAGCGACGTTCGCTCTGTTTGTCCAACGTCACCATCAGCCGGTCGTTCTCTTCGATCCGGATTTTGAAATCCTCGCGCGTAGCTCCCGGAGCCGCCACTTCGACCCGGTACCGGTCGTCCGTCTCCCGCACATTGACCGCCGGCGTCGTGCCGTCCGTCTTGGCGATCCACTCGCTGCCGAAAAGGTTGCCCCACAGGGCGGGCCATCCGCGTTGTTCTCTGTTTGCTGGTATCATCATCTTTTTTTTAAAGTATAAAAGTGAATAAGTTATTAGCCTCGGACGCCACCGGCGACCGGCTCCCTCTCTGCTGCAAAGGGTGTGCCGCCGGTCGAAACCGGACGATATGACAGAAAGTTTCTGTCAGCCTGTCAGTCCCATCGTGCCGGATAAATCCTTACCTTTGAGGGCCCGAAATAGACGAAGGGCCCGAAACGAATTTCAATCCACACTTTAATAACGAGTAATGAGCAGATTATGGATCGCGGCATTGGCCGCCACGCTCGTCGTCGGCAGCTCGGGCGCGGCGTTCGCCGAAGCACCGGCCGCAAAGGCAAAAACCGAGCAGACCGCCGGAAAGCAAAAAAGCGCTAAAAAACGTAAAGGAAAAGCGGCGGCCGACACGACCGCCAAAAAGGCGGCTCCGGCCAAAGGGAGCATCGAAGCGACCATCAAGGCGGGCGCCCGGCGGACGGACGGCCTCTTCACGGTCTTCGAACAGGAGGGGAAATACTACTTCCTGATTCCGACTTCGCTGATGGAGCGGGACATGCTGGTCGTGAACCGCATCTCGAAAGCGGCAGCGGATATGCGCCAGGGCTTTTTCGGCTATGCCGGCGACCCGATCGGCGAAAATATGATCCGTTTCCGGCAGTCGCCCGACAAAAAACGGCTCTTCATCGAGAGCATCTCGACCCGCGAGCTGCCGCGCGACACCACGGGGGATATGTATCAGGCCGTTCTGCGGTCGAACCTGCAACCGATCGTCGCCTCGTTCGAGGTCAAAGGCACGAACCGCGCGAAAGATTCGCTGCTGGTGGACGTGACCGACTTCATCGGCGGGGACGTCGAGCTGACCGGTTTCGACAACTACTTCAAATCGAGCATGAATATCGGCGGATTCCAGAAAGACAAATCCTATGTCGTGGGGGTCAAGGCTTTCCCGGAAAACATCGAGATGAAGAGCACGCGGAGCTACCTCATCACGCCGCGCGTCAACATTCCGGGCTTCAAGCCGAGCCCGATGCCGGCGACGTATGAGATCAACAGCTCGCTGATCCTGTTGCCCGAGGTGCCGATGCAGGCCCGGTATTTCGACCCGCGGGTCGGTTTCTTCACCGACAACTACATCGACTACGACAAGAATCCGCAGGGCATCAAGAACATCCGGATGATCACCCGCTGGCGGCTGGAACCGAAGCCGGAGGACATGGAGGCCTACAAACGGGGCGAGTTGGTGGAACCGGCCAAACCGATCGTCTACTACATCGACCCGGCCACGCCGAAAAAGTGGGTGCCCTACCTGATCGCCGGGGTCAATGACTGGCAGGCGGCTTTCGAAAAGGCGGGCTTCAAGAACGCCATCGTCGGAAAGGTGGCTCCGACGCCGGAAGAGGATTCGACGTGGAGTCTGGAAGATGCGCGCTACTCGGCCATCGTCTACATGCCGTCGAACGTGGCCAACGCCATGGGGCCGCACGTGAGCGACCCGCGCACGGGCGAAATTCTCGAAAGCCATATCCACTGGTACCACAACGTGATGAACCTCCTGCGGAACTGGTACCTGATCCAGGCGGCACCGAGCGATACGGGTGCCCGGAAGATGGTCTTTGACGACGCGCTGATGGGCGACCTGATCCGTTTCGTCTCGTCGCACGAGGTGGGCCATACACTGGGTCTGCGACATAACTTCGGGTCGTCGTCCCTGACGCCGGTCGATAGCCTGCGGAGCGCTTCGTACCTCGAAAAACACGGCCATACGGCTTCGATCATGGACTACGCGCGGTTCAACTACGTGGCGCAGCCGGAGGACGGCATTCGTCGCGAACTGCTCTACCCGCGCATCGGCGATTATGACAACTGGGCGATCGAGTGGGGTTACCGCCGGTTCCCGGAGCTGACCACGCCGGAGGCCGAGGCCGATACGCTCAACCGATGGATCATCGCCCGGCTGGCAGCGAATCCGCGGCTGTGGTTCGGCACGGAGACCAACCCGAACGATCCGCGCGAACAGAACGAAGACTTGGGCGACAACCAGATGCGGGCCAACGAACTGGGGATCAAGAACCTGAAATTCGTTCTGGCGGGGATTCCGGAGTGGACGCGCACGCCGAACGAGGGGTATGGCGACCTGAAAGAGCTGTACCGCGAGGTAATGGGCCAGTTCATGCGCTATAACGGCCATGTGGCCAAATGGGTAGGCGGCATCTACGAGACGCCGAAGACGGTGGAACAGGCGGGTCCGGTGTACGCTTACGTGGAAAAGGCGAAACAGAAAGAAGCGATGGCTTTCCTCGACCGCAACCTCTTCACGACGCCGACGTGGCTGATCGACGAGGATATTTTCAGCAAAACCGGTCTGAACGCTCCGGAGGTCATCAGTCAGCTCCAAACTTACGGCATCAGCAATCTGATCAGCAATCGGGTGCTGGGCAACCTGCTCAAAGCCGAAGCGGCACAGGGCAGGGAGGCTTATACGATCACCGACCTGTTCGGCGACCTGAACCGTTCGATCTGGCGCGAGCTTTCGACCGGTGCGGCTCCGGATCTCTATCGCCGCGGATTGCAGACGCTCTACGTCAACCGGATGCTCTCGCTGCTGCCGAAGCCGGGGACACGGATGCTCAATACGGGCGCCATCGATTCGCGGGTGGCTTACGAGCTGCGAACGTTGCAGAACCGGTTGCAGCGGGCCACGTCGTCCGATACGGCTGTGAAGGCGCACTACCAGTACCTGGCCAAGAAGATCGGCGATGCGCTCGACCCGAAGTAGTCGTCCACACAACGTTGTATGACAAAAGCGAGGCTGGCGAACTATTTTCGCCAGCCTCGCTTTTTATTTACCCGTGCCCCTTATTTGGCTCCAAACCCCGCCCCGGGCTATCGCAATCGGGATACGGGCGCGCCGAACGGCGTCGGCGACCGCGGTTACAGCTGGTCTTCAACGGCCAGCAACACCTACGGCATGAGCCTGAGTTTGCACGTAACGTGGCTCCATCCCTACGGCGCATACGGTCGCAGCTACGGTTATCAGTTGCGTTGCCTCTCGGAATAAACGGGAAAAGCATCAAAGTTTGTCCAACACCCCGGCCCGAATCTCCGCACAGCACTCCCTCACCTGCACCTCCGTCATCGTCAGCGGCGGCGAGATGCGGAAAGCCGTATCGCAAAACAGGAACCAGTCCGACAGGTAACCCGCCTCCTTGAGCAGCTCCATCGCCCGATACAACCGTTCCGAGCTCCCCAGCTCCACCGCCAGCAGCAAGCCGCTCCGCCGAATCTCGCACACCGCAGGGTGGTCTGCCAACAGTGTCTCGAACAGCGCACCCTTCGCCTCCGCCTGCGCCGCTAAGTCGTATTTTTCGATATACTCCAATGCCGCCAACCCCGCCGCACAACAGACCGGATGTCCTCCGAAAGTCGTGATATGCCCCAGCGGCGGATCGCTCCGGAGCCCCGCCATGATCTCGCCCGACGAGACGAACGCCCCGAGCGGCATCCCCCCGCCCAGCGCCTTGGCCAGACAGACGATATCCGGCGTCACCTCGTATTTCAGCAAGGCGAACATCTCGCCCGTCCGTCCGAAGCCGGTCTGTATCTCGTCGAAGATCAGCAACGCCCCCACCGCCGAACACCGTTCGCGCAAGGCCTCCAGAAATCCCGAAACCGGCGGCCGCACGCCGCTCTCGCCCTGCACCGGCTCGACCAGCACACACGCCGTCCGTTCGGTAATCTGCGCCAGGTCTTCGAAACAGTTGTACCTCAACTTCCGGGTATCGGGCAACAACGGCCGGTAGGCCCCCACAAACTCTTCGCCTCCCATCACGCTCATCGCTCCGTGGGTCGAACCGTGGTAGGCATTGTAAAACGAGACGATCTCCGTCCGATGCGTATGGCGCTTGGCCAGCTTCAAAGCCCCCTCGACCGCTTCGGCCCCCGAGTTGACGAAATAGACGCTCTCCAACGGCTCCGGCAGCAGTCCGGCGATCGCCGTCGCATATTTCACCTGCGGCCGCTCGATCGCTTCGCCGTAGACCATGATGTGCATATAGTCTCTGGCCTGCGCGCACACCGCCTCGACCACCGCCGGATTCCCGTGTCCGACATTGCTGACCGAAACGCCCGAAATCAGATCGACGTACCGCTTCCCCTCCGGATATTCCGGGGTGGCCGGCGTGTAAAAATAGATCCCTTCGGCCCGCGCCACCTCGATCATCAGCGGCGCGTCCGATGTCTGCCCCACATGACGCAGAAATTGTTTACGCAATATTTCCATACTTTCGATCCCGATGAACAAATCTTCACCTCGTTTCACAATCCTTTCCTTTGCGTCGAAAGAGACCCGATCCGCGAGCCGTTGAACGAATGGGTATGACATGAACAGTCCGGTGAGATATTGGACAACATCGGATCGACTTTCCTCAATCGCCCTTCCGCGTCGATCCACAGTTTCGACCAACAAGCTCCCTCGCCGATATGCACCCATCCACACCCGTCTTGCGGATATCCGTCCTGGGAGACCACCCACCAAATCGGCTCCGTAGTATTCAACCGAGGCTTTACAGCCGAATAAATCTCATCCCACCGATCCCCCACCCGCGAAAGCAGATAACGAAACAGAGGGGTATAATCATACCCATTTGTCACCGAGCTGGTCGCACTCCTCATCGGTAAGTATCGTCCGTCGAACTGCCGCATCGCTTTGGAATGACGTTGCCAAGCAAACCGTCCCCCTTTTGATTCAATAACATGGCATTGATAAGACGACTTCCGGTTTACCTTGCGGTACAACGGTTTGATCTGATCTTTTTTCATTCGTTTTCTTTATTTAACCTTCGCAGATAAACCCGCCCCGTTCCAGAATCCGCCGGTAGTCGCGCACCGAGTGGCACAACCAGCGATAGAGCAGCCTGTCCCGATCCCCCGGAGCCAGTTGCCAGGCAATTCCGGATTCCGGGTCGCGCACCCGTTCGGCGAGCCGCTGCGCCACGATGGCTGCCGACACCGAGATGTTGAGACTCTCGGCGAATCCCACCATCGGGATCGAGATCACGGCATCGGCGGCCGCCATCAATCCCTCCGATATCCCCGACTTTTCCGTCCCCATAAAGACCGCGAAGGGCCCGGCCGCCACATCGAAATCCGAGGGGGTAAAGTTCACGCGCCTCCCATCGGCCTCAGCGTCGGGCCTCGGCGGAGCCGTCACCGCAATCCGATACCCACGGCTCCGCAAATGGGCCACCAGCGTCTCCGAGTCGTCCCATTTGCGAATATCCAGCCATTGATCCGTCCCCCGCACGATGTGTTTGTTGGGCGCGAACCGAACCGTCCGCTCCACGGCGTGCATCTCCTGCAACCCGAAGGCCTCGGAGCTGCGGATCACGGCGCTGGCGTTGTGCGGGTAGTAAATATCTTCGAGACACATCACCAGGTATCGCGTCCGGAAATCCAGCCGCCGCGTGAGGCTCTCGTAGCGTTCCGGAAGTACAAAGCCGCGCAGGTATTCGATCTTCCGCCGCAAAAGTTCGGGCGGGTCGGTGCGCTCGCCGGGAGCCTCTCTCCGCACCGGCCGCAGGTCACCCTCCCGCAGCGAAGCGTTCAGGTCGCGCAGCTGCTGTTTGGTCGGCAGCCCGTTCTCTTCGAAGTAGTTGTTATTTGCGGTATTTTCCCTCTTTGTCGTCATCCTCCAGCATTTTCAGGTAACTCACATAACGGCTCTCGGCAATCTCGCCGCGCGCCACGGCCGCCATCACGGCACAATTGGGTTCGTGGGTGTGGGTGCAGTTGTAATACTGACACTCCGGCGCCCGACGGAACAGGTCGGGGAAGTAGCGTGCCAGCTCATCCGGCGCAATATCGATCAATCCGAACCCCTTGATTCCCGGGGTGTCGATCAAGAGTCCTCCGCCGTCGAGCGGAAAAATCTCCGAGAAGGTGGTCGTATGCTTTCCTTTGTGATGATAGTCCGAAATGGCGCCGGTTTTCAGCCCAAGCCCCGGCTGAATGGCATTGATGAGGGTCGACTTTCCGACTCCGGAATGGCCCGTAAAGAGCGATGTTTTCCCTTGCATCCGCTCGCGCAGGGCATCCACACCGATCCCTGCGGCAGCCGAAATTTCGAGCACCTCGTACCCCGCTCCCCGATAGATTTCGACGAACGAGTCGATCGCTTCGCGATATTCGGGGGCGGCGAACAGGTCGATCTTATTGAGCAAAAGTACGGTCGGCACACGATAAGCCTCGGCGGTCACGAGAAAACGGTCGATGAATTCGGTACTGGTCACCGGCCGGTCGAGCGTGACGACCAGATAGGCGACGTCGATATTGGCGGCAATGATATGGGACTCTTTCGAAAGATTCGAGGCGCGGCGGATGATGTAGTTCCGCCGGGGCAGAATTTCGGTAATCACGTTTTCTCCTTCGGCGGCCCCGGTCTCGACACGCACGCGGTCGCCGACGACGACGGGATTGGTGGTCCGGCTGCCGCGCAGACGGAAAACGCCTCGTATCCGGCATCTGATTTGTCGTCCGCTCTCGGGGTCGAGCACCTGATACCAGCTGCCGGTGCTTTTGGTAACGATTCCTTGGGTCAAATCGGTCATAGGAACAAAGTTAGCATTTCCGGGCTGAAAAAGAAAGGGGTGCACATGGCGATGCCCCGCCCCGGGCTTCCGTAACTATGATTCGGGCACAGCAAGTCTTGTCGGCAATCGGGGCTACAGCTGGTCGGTTCCGGCCAACGGTACGGGATTGTATTTCGGTGTGACGTGGCTCCTCCCCAGCAGCACGGACGGCCGTGCTTTCGGTTTTCTGTTGCGTTGCCTCTCGGAATAAACGGGCCGCGGGCCCGCGGTGGGCAATGGGCTAGAGTTACCCTAATTGCGTTTTGAGTACCATCCCTGCGGTTCACAGAACCGCCCGGGCCATTATTCGTTCTGGACGCGACAACAGTTCGCTGCCAGCGGTGAATGCAACGAGCTCCGACGAGTTGCAGTCCGCCGCGTGGGGTGGCGGCGAACTGCGCGGCTCTACGAGCCGCAAGCGTTCAGCTTAATTCACCGCCCTAATTCTGTCGGGTTCGAGCTGCGGCGTCCGGCCCGGGCATCAAAGATGCCCCGCCGCAAGCCCGGCGGCTCTGCGAGCCGCACGAGCACCGCATCCATTCACCGCCCCCATTCTGCGAAGTTCGTCCTCGGCGCGCCCCCCACGCGCCGCTAATGCGTCGCCCTCGCCGAGGACGGCGATCCCTCGCGGAATCGCGCTATTCGCTCTCAGCCTATAGCAGTTCGCTGCCAGCGGGGGCGCAACCGAGCTTGCGAAAATGCCATTGCCTTAGCGGGTCGAAGCCTGCGGAGGCAAAAACGAGCATCGCGAGTTGCGGGCCTCCGCGGTCGGAGGCTTCGGCCCGCGCGACTCTGCGAGTCGCAGAAGCTCAGCCCAAAGTCCAGCCAAACGTTCAGCCCAATCCACCGCCCCAAGCTCGGCCGAGTGCGACGGGAAAACCGATTACGGTTTTCGCGTCTGAAGAACAAGCACAGCCCAAAACTCGACCCAGTTCTCCGCCCCGTATCAGCCTCACTGCAGCTCCGCTTTCGCTCCGCCACATTCCCGTCGCCCGCTGGGATTTCATCTCGATTTTGCTGTCGCAAAACGAGTAAAATCCTCTTTAAGCGGGCGGGCGACGGGTTTCGCGTACAGTTCTTTATTCGCGCGCCTACGCGATTCATTCTCTTTCGGCTAACCGCCGAAAGAGAATGAATCGCTTCTTTTGGCGGGGCGCGCGGTTTGGTTTGAGGGGACTGCGCTCGAGCCGGGCAGGCCCAGCGTGCCCGCGGTGGGCAAGGGGCAGCCTCGGCTCAATCCATTGTTCGCGCGCCTGGGAAAATCTTGTCAAAATGCGCCAGCGCATTTTGACGATTTCCCTCTTAAGGCGTCGGCGCGCGATCTGATCACTACCCCCGCTGGTACTGTTCTTTTTGTGAACAAAAAGAACCAAAAAAACTTTAGACGGATGCTTACGCATCCTAAAGCTGCCGACAGCCCCACTTAGTAAGGCGGAAAGAGCCCTAATAAAACACCCAACTCGTCCCCCCACAAAAAACGGGGATGCGCAAAGCCATTTGCACATCCCCGAAGTCTGTTCCGGTCTTCGACCGAACACGGTCGCCCTACGCTTCCGGAGCGATCGCTTCCGCCGGACAAACGTCTGCGCACGTACCGCAGTCGATGCACGTCGAAGGGTCGATAACGTAAACATCGCCGGCCGAAATAGCCCCTACCGGGCATTCGTCGATACACGTACCGCAAGCGACGCATTTGTCGGGATCGATTTTGTAAGCCATGAGTGTATGAAATTGTTTGGTTTTGGTCAGACAAATGTAAGACTATTCCCCCGAATAGTCAAATTTATTCCTGCCAGCCCCGATAGCCCTCCGGAGCCAGTCCCAACAGCGACAGAATGCGCAGAACGACCGTATCGACCGCCTCGTCGAGCGTCTGCGGCTGCGTATAAAACGACGGCATGGCAGGCAATACGATTCCCCCCGCCTCGCAAACGACGGTGAGATTCCGCAGATGGATCAACGAAAGCGGCGTCTCGCGCGGACACAGAATCAGCGTTCGTCGCCGCATCGGAGACCGCTCCTTGAGCATCACATCCGCCGCCCGGGCAATCAGATCGTCCGTCACACCGCCCGCGATCCGCCCGACGGCTCCCATGCTGCACGGAACGACCACCAACGCATCGTACCCCGCCGATCCCGAAGCCACCGGAGTGAAAAAATCGTCGTTCCGAAACTCCACCGCCTCGTCCGCAGCAACCCGCTGAGCAAGCCACGACAAAAATTCCGGCCGTTCGAACTCCGCCACCGCCCGACCATTCGACGTAAAGACGACTGCCACCTGCTCCACCCGTCCCGCCGCCCGCTCGTCCAACAGACGCCTCAACAGCCGCTCCGCATAGATCGCCCCGCTGGCTCCCGTAATGCCTACTGCCACTTTCATCGCCCCGCGCGTTATTTCCGTTTCCAGACCTTCACCCAGTCGATCTCCATCTGCACCGGCAAGGTAGCCGGATCGACTCCGCCGACCCAGCCCCCGCCGAGCTGCATATCCATCAGGAGGTAGTAAGCCTGATCGAACGGGAACTGTCCCTCCAGCTCCGTCTCGATCTTCGGATAGACGAGCGTCGGACGGCCGTTGAGCGTAAAGACCACGCTGTCCGGATGGAACTCCACACCGTAAGTATTGTACCCCTCACGGTCGATCGGCGCCGTGGTAAACCGCCGGGGCGTCTCCTGCTTCAGGTGCAGCGTATAATAGGAATGTATGGTCTGATACACCACGCTGTCGTAATTGAGGTGTTCCATGATATCCACCTCGCCGTTCCGCGGATAGCGACCGTATTTCTCGTCCTGGGCCAGCATCCAGAACGCCGGCCAGCTCCCCTGCGCTTCGCCCAGCCGGGCCCGGATTTCGACTTTGCCGTATTTCACCGCGAATTTGCCGATCGTCCACACCCCGCCGGTCAGATAACGGGCCGTGTCGGACGCCGGATCGTCGTTGACGATCCCCCGCAAAATCAGGTTCCCGTCTTTCACTTTGTAGAGGTCGTCGCGAGACGACATATAATTATCCCAGTCCGAAGTTCCTCTCGGAATCTTCGACCACTTGGTCGTATCCAGCTCTCCATTTTTATTGAAATCATCTTTCCAGATCAATTTCCATTTCGGCGCCTTCGCCTTTTTCTGCTGTGCAGCAGCGCCCGAAGGCATCAACCATACGGCGGCTCCCAGCAGAAGCGCCGCACCGTAAAGGGTTCTTTTCATCTCGGTTGTATTCGGTTTTGGGTTACTCTTCCTGCGTCATCACCTTTTCGACCTGTTTCTGCGCCTTGAGCAGTTTCTCCTTGCAGAGGGCGATCAGCGTCGTCGCCCGCTCTACATAGGCGCCCAACCGGTCGATGTCCAATTCGCTGTCCTCCATCCGGGCCAGAATCTCTTCGATCTCGGCCACCGCTTCGGCATAGGTGATCTGTTCTTCCGTATTCGTTTTAGCCATTTTTCCGCTGTATTGATTTCGAAGTAACGTCCGCTCCCAAGACCCCGTCACGGAGCTCGATTTCGATCGTCTGTCCGACCTCGGCCTCCGCGACTCCCCGCACTCCTCGCACGATGGCATAACCGCGCGCGAGAATCCGCTGCGGACTCGCCGCCCGTACCGAGACCTCCAAGAGTTCCAATTGCGAACGGCGACGCGAAATCACCCCCTCCACCACCGCCCCGAGCCGTTGGGCGACATATTCGTTCCGCATCTCCGCTGCGGCGAGCCGTTGTGTCACCAGCCGCCCCACCTGCGAACCGAACGACGCACACCAGTGCCGTTCCTGTGTCAGCCGCTCGCCGACGCCGAACCGCAATCCGTTTTTCAGCTTTTCGAGCCGCGCCAATCCGCCGTGCAGCACGCCCGAGCTCCGCGAAGCAAGCTGCAACCCGGCGTTTTCGATCCGATGGGTCTCCGCCACGAGCAGCTGCTGTGCCCGGCGCGTCACCCTGTCGCGAAGATCATTCAACTGTCCGGCCATTTCAGCCGCACGCCCCACCAAAAACGCCGCCACTGCCGTAGGGGTCTTGAGCGACGTGTGAGCCACCATATCGGCGACGCTCACATCCTTATCGTGTCCGATGCCGGTAATCACGGGCAGCGGAAACTGGGCGATATAGGCACAGAGCCGATAGTTGTCGAAACAGCCGAGATCGCTCATCGAACCGCCGCCCCGGATAATCACGACGGCGTCGAACGGCACGTCGCCGAGTTCGGCCACTGCATCGAGGGCGTCGACGATGGAGTTTTCGGCGGCGTCGCCCTGCATAACGGCGGGAAAGAGTCGCGTCTCGAACCGATAGGGCGATGCTTCCAACTCCTGCATAAAGTCCCGGTACCCGGCCGCCTTGGGCGACGAGACGACGGCGATGCGCTGGAGCACATCGGCCAGCTCGAACTCTTTGTTCATCTCGAAGACTCCCTCTTCTTTCAGCTGGGCGATGGTTTGCCGCCTGATCCGTTCGGTTTCACCGAGGGTATAGGCGGGGTCGATATCGCTGACCACGAGACTGAGCCCATAAACGGGGTGGTACGAGACGGTGCACTTGACGAGGACTTTCATCCCGGCGGCGAGATCGGAGCCGGTTTCGAACCGGAAATAGCCGCCGATCAGTTTGTAGGTACTGGCCCAGATCACAGCCCGGGCCTGGGCGATAGGGGCTTTGCCGTTATCGGGCCGTTCGACAAGTTCGAGGTAGCAATGGCCGGCGTAATTGACTTTACATTCGCTGATCTCGGCTACCACCCACTGCGCTCCTCCGGCGTGCTGTTCGATCACGTCGCGCAGATGTCCCTGGAGGGCGGAGAGGGTGATGAAGGATTCCATGATTTACAAAGATAGGGGCTCTTTCGGGATTTCCGGCTGAGGTTTTCTGCGGTTTTCGGAGAGTTCGGTCGCGCCCCGAGCTACCGCAGCTATACTTCAGGTGTGCTGAGTTACGTAGGCAATTTCGGATACGGTTGGTCGTCCGGTTTCAGCGGGAGTAAAGGCGTGTTCTTGCTCGTCAGCACGCAGAACTTCGGCTCCGGCAACCCGGGCTACCGTGCCGACGGTTTTCAGTTGCAGTGCCTCTCGGAATAAACCTGCGTGCCCGCGGTGGGCAATGGGCTGGAACTACCCTAAAATTAGACGGCCTTTACCCCCTATTTTAAGTTGACTTTGCGGTCGGACGCCCGCACCGCTCTCCATTTTATTGGGTTCGGGCTGCGCGCTCCGGGGGTGGGCCGAACGGCCCAGCGCGCAGGCCCGGCGGTTCTACGAACCGCAGAAGCACAGCATTTTTCTGTCGGATTCGTCCTCGACGCGCCTCCCCCGCGCCGCTAAAGCGTCGCTCTCGCCGAGGACGGAGATTCCTCTCGGAATCGCGCTACTCGCTCTCAGTTTTAACTGTTCGCCGCCAGCAGAGGTGCAACGAGACGCAACCAAGTCTGAGAAAATGCAATTGCCTTAGCGGGTCGAAGCCTGCGGGGCCCACAGCAACGTTAGTTGCGGGTCTCCGCTGCGGGAGGCTGCGGCCCGCGCGACTCTGCGAGTCGCAAAAGCACAGCCCAACCCACGGCTCAAAGCACTGCCTAACAGCAAACCCCATACTCGGCCTAGCGTGGCGCGAAAACCGTAGTCGGTTTTCGCGCCCGAAGAACAGTCACAGCCCAAAGCCCAGCCCAGTTCTCCGCCCCGTGTCCGCCTCACTGCGGCTCCGCTGTCGCTCCGCCACGTTTTCGCGCGCCTTGGGAAATCTTGTCAAAACACGCAAGCGAGTTTCGACGATTTCCCTCCTAAGGCGGGGCACGCGTCTTTTTCTCGTCGCCCGCTGGGATTTCATCTTGATTTTGCTGTTGCAAAACGAGTGAACTCCCTTTTTAGGCGGGCGGGCGACGGAGTTTTTGCACACCACTCTTTTTTCGCGCGCCTTGCGCGATTCATCTATATTCGGCTATCGCCGAAATAGTTGAATCGCTTCTTTAGGCGGGGCGCGCGTCTGTCCGACAGGAGGGTACTGCCCTTACGCCGGGCGGGCGCACCCTTCGGGTGGTTTATTGGCAGCCTCTACCCCCGTTCTCTGTTCCGCGCGCTGGCCGCGCGGGCCCCACGTCCCGTGGACGGGAAATGCTTACGCATTTCAACTACCAGCCTCGGCCAATTCCTCACCCCATTCTTTGTCCGCGCGCTGGCGGAAATCTTATTCAAACGCGAAACACGCGT
>NZ_CAQIVA010000028.1:0-23661 GCF_948810725.1 uncultured Rikenella sp. | reverse complement strand
ACAACTGTATTACGGTTTGTAATATGGAGAACTTCGACCCGCTGGGGATTCACACGGGCGAGTCGATCGTCGTGGCGCCGAGCCAGACGTTGACCAATGCGGAGTACCATAAGCTGCGGCAGATTGCGATTCGGATTATCCGCCACGTGGGGATTGTGGGGGAATGCAACGTGCAATACGCCTTGGATCCGAACTCCGAGGACTACCGCGTGATCGAGGTCAATGCACGGCTCTCGAGGTCTTCTGCGCTGGCGTCGAAAGCGACGGGCTATCCGCTCGCCTTTGTGGCGGCGAAGCTGGGGTTGGGGTATGGATTGCATGAACTGAAGAACTCGGTTACGAAATCTACCACGGCTTGCTTCGAGCCGGCGCTGGACTACATCGTATGTAAGATTCCGCGTTGGGACTTGAGCAAGTTCAAGGGGGTTAGTCGTGAGTTGGGCTCTTCGATGAAGTCGGTGGGCGAGGTGATGGCTATCGGGCGGAACTTCGAAGAGGCGATACAGAAGGGGCTGCGGATGATTGGGCAGGGTATGCACGGTTTCGTGGCCAATAAGGAGATGGCCGTCGAGGATATCGACCGGGAGCTCCAGAAACCGACCGATAAACGGATATTCATTATCGCTCAGGCGTTTAAGCACGGGTATAGTGTCGAACGGATTCACGAACTGACCAAGATCGACAACTGGTTCTTGCGGAAGCTGGAGGGGATTATCGCACTGGAACACGAGATGGGGAATTTCCGGACCCTGGAGGCGATGCCGGACGCCTTGTTGAGGGAGGCCAAGTGCAAAGGGTTCTCGGACTTTCAGATCGCACGGACAGTGCTCCAGAACGACGACCTGAAGATGGAGGAGGGGCTGCTCAAGGTACGGGCCTATCGGAAGGCGAAGGGGATTGTCCCGGTGGTTAAACAGATCGATACCCTGGCGGCGGAGTATCCGGCCCAGACCAACTACCTCTACCTGACGTACAACGGGACGGCGCACGACATCGATTTTGCGCACGATGATAAATCGGTCATCGTCTTGGGGTCGGGGGCCTATCGGATCGGCTCTTCCGTGGAGTTCGACTGGTGTTCGGTGAGCGCCATCAACACCATTCGGGAGAACGGGTTGCGGTCGGTGATGATTAATTACAACCCGGAGACGGTTTCGACCGACTACGACATGTGCGACCGCTTGTACTTCGACGAGCTGACCTTGGAGCGGGTGCTGGATATCACGGATCTCGAGGTGCCGCGAGGGGTGATCGTGTCGGTGGGGGGGCAGATTCCGAACAACCTCGCGATGCGGCTGTATCAGGAGAACGTGCCGATTCTGGGGACAGCGGCTACGAATATCGACCGGGCGGAAGACCGGCACAAGTTCAGCGAGATGTGCGACCAGCTGGGGATCGACCAGCCGCGGTGGAAGGAGCTGACGAGTATGGACGAGATTTACGGGTTTGCGGACGAGGTGGGCTTTCCGCTTTTGATTCGGCCCTCGTATGTCTTGTCGGGGGCGGCGATGAACGTCGTCTCCAATAAGGAGGAGCTGGAACACTACCTGACGCTGGCGACCAATGTGTCGAAACAGTATCCGGTGGTGGTGACCGAGTTCGTGAATAATGCCAAGGAGATCGAAATCGACGCGGTGGCGAAGGACGGCGAGGTGTTGATCTATGCCATTTCGGAACACGTCGAGTTCGCCGGGGTGCACTCGGGGGACGCTACGATCGTTTTCCCGGCCCAGAAACTCTATATCGAGACGGTGCGGCGCATCAAGAAGATCGCGCGCCAGATTGCCAAGGCGCTCGAAATCAGCGGGCCGTTCAACATGCAGCTCTTGGCGAAGAACAACGACATCAAGGTGATCGAGTGTAATTTGCGGGCTTCGCGGAGCTTCCCGTTCGTTTCCAAGGTGTTGAAGGTGAATTTCATCGACATCGCCACGCGGGTGATGCTGGGGCTCGATCCGAAGGTGCCGCACAAGTCGGCGTTCGAGTTGGATTATGTGGGGATCAAGGCACCGCAGTTCAGCTTCAGCCGGTTGCAGAAGGCGGATCCGGTGTTGGGCGTCGAGATGGCGTCGACGGGCGAAGTAGGTTGTATCGGCGAGGATTACTATGAGGCGATCTTGAAGTCGATGCTTTCGGTGGGGTATTCGATCCCGAAGAGCAGCGTGCTGTTGTCGACGGGCGACGCGAAGTCGAAGACCCTGACGCTCGATGCGGCCAAGGCGTTGCAGGAGCGCGGATACACGATTTACGCCACGAAAGGGACGGCGAACTTCCTGTCGGAGAATGGGGTACAGGCGACGGTGGTCGGTTGGCCGGATCAGGATGCGTCGGTTACCGGAGTGCCGAACGTGCTCGACTTTATCAAGGAGCACCGGATCGACTGCGTGGTCAACATTCCGAAGAACTTCACCAAGGACGAATTGAATAACGACTATACGATTCGTCGGTCGGCCATCGACTTCAATATCCCGCTGATAACCAATGCTCGGTTGGCGAACGACTTTATCGTCGCCTTCTGTCGTCGGGGTCGCGGCGATCTGAAGATCAAGGCTTGGAACGAATATAAGTAGGCGGAGGGACAGGGGGAGGCTGCCCTTTGCCCACCGCGGGCACGCGGGGCCCGGCCGGCCCGAGGCCAGTACCCTCCTGTAGCCAAAGATGCGTGAAAGAACTCTCGCGCGCCACACCTTAGTAGGGAAATCGTCAAAACTCGCTTGCGTGTTTTGACTGGATTTCCCCAGGCGCGCGAATAGAGAATTGAGTAGAGGCTTTCGCAGCAAAACGCAGTCCCCTCAAACCGCCGCGCGCCGACGCCTAAAGAAGCGATTCAACTGTTTCGGCTCATCGCCGAAACAGAATGAATCGCCCAAGGCGCGCGGACAAAGCTCGTCCGCGCGATTGTTTGGAGAAGGAAATCATTCAAAGCGACTTGCGCTTTGAATAAGATTTCCGCCAGCGCGCGGACAGAGAACAGGGGTAGAGGCTGCTAGTAAAACGCCCAGTGGGCGCGCCCCGGGCTACCGCCCGCGAAGTACGGGCGAGTTGTGGGCCGTCGGCAACAACGGTTACAGCTGGTCGTCCACGATCAGTTCGATTCAGGGCATGTATTTGGCCTTAGAATGCGGCATGCTCGATCCTGTTCACATCGACAGCCGCGCCTATGGTCTTCAGTTGCGTTGCCTCTCGGAATAAACGGGGTGGTTCTCTGACTCCCGCGAACGGTCTTTTTTCACCGAACCACGGGAACCCGAACCGTAAAAAATACGAATATGGATAAAATACGAGTGGGGATCACCCACGGCGATTTCAACGGTATCAGTTACGAAATCATCATCAAAGCATTGCTCGACCCTCGGATTTTCGACCTCTGTACCCCTGTGGTGTACGGGTCGGCCAAGGTGGCCGGGTATTACAAAGCGATGATGCCCGATGCCGAAAATTTCACCTTCAACATCATTACCGATCCTGAGCAGGCCAATGCCAAACGGGCCAATATGATCGTCTGTGTGGACGAAAACGTGAAAATCGATCCCGGACAGCCGACGGTGATTAGCGGGCAGTATGCCATTGCGTCGCTGAATGCTGCGGTGCGGGATCTGAAGGCCGGAAAAATCGATGTGCTGGTGACCTGTCCGATCAACAAGAAAAATACCACCGGCGACGATTTCGGATTTATCGGACATACCGAATACCTCGCGGCGGAGTTCGGCGATGCCGAACCGTTGATGTTCATGGTGAGCGATACGCTGAAAGTGGGACTCGTGACGATGCATATTCCGTTGGCGCAGGTGCCCGGTGCGGTGACGACGGAGGCGGTGTTGGGGCATATCCGTGCGCTCAAACGCTCGTTGGAACGCGATTTCAATATCGTTGGGCCGAAAATCGCGGTGTTGGGGCTCAATCCGCATGCCGGAGACGACGGGCTGCTCGGAGCGGAGGAACAGGAGGTCATTATTCCGGCGATTCAGTCGGCGAAATACGAAAATATCCTCGCTTTCGGGCCTTTTGCGGCTGATGGGTTTTTCGGCAGCGGGGCTTACCGGAAGTTCGATGCCGTGCTGGCCATGTATCACGATCAGGGACTGGCACCGTTCAAGGCATTGACTTTTGCCGACGGGGTGAACTTTACGGCCGGTCTGTCGGTGGTGCGGACGTCGCCGGCGCATGGTGTGGGATTCGATATTGCCGGGAAGATGGTGGCCGATGCTGCGCCGATGCGGGCGGCGATTTACCAGGCAATCGACATTTTCCGGAATCGGCAGGTGTTCGACGAGGCGGCGGCCGATCCGTTGCAGCATTTTTCGAAAAACGATCGTAATGATCGTGAACGTGGACGCGGTTCGGAACGTAGCGGGGGACACGGCGGCGGTTCGTCGCGGAGGAGCGAACGGGAAGCGGATGTGGCGGATATGTTGGAAGAGACGTCGGCGGTAGCTGCGACAGCGGATACGAATGCGGCCCTTGCGGCGGAGGTGTGATGTACGGAGCTTGGCGGGCATCGGTTTGGGCCGAGGCGGCCAGTGGAAATGCGCAAGCATTTCCCGTCCACGGGACCTGGGGCCCGCGCGGCCCGAGCACAGTACCCTCCCTTTTGGCAGCCGCGCGCCGCTGCCAAAAGAAGCGATTCAACTATTTCGGCGGTAAGCCGAATATAATAGATGAATCGCGCAGGCGCGCGAAAAGAGAAATAATGCGCAAAAAATCCGTCGCCCGCCCGCCTAAAGAGGGATTTCACTCGTTTTGCAACAGCAAAATCGAGATGAAATCCCAGCGGGCGACGTTTAGGAGCAGACACGCCCATCATTCGAGTGCCGAACGGCATCGGCGGAGCGACAGCGGAGCCGCAGTGAGGCGGACACGGGGCGGAGAACTGGGCCGGGCTCCTGCGACTCGCAGAGTCGCGCAGTTCTCCGCTGGCTGCGGCCAAAAACAAATAGGCAGTGCTTTTGCGGTTCTTTGAACCGCCGGCCTCGTCGCCCAGCGGCGAAGCCGCTCGGGGGGGTGGGCGACAGGCCGAACCCGACAGCTTTGGGCGGTGAACGAGGTGTTGCTCTTGCGACCCTTTGGGTCGCGCGGGCCGGACGCCCTCGGGAGGCCCGCAACACGCCGCTCCGCGTCGAAAATTGCGATATCTCCCGGGCGTCCGACCCACTTCCTACAAGAGTGAATGACACGGGTCGGAGCCAGCGTGGCCGGAAATGAGCCTCGCGACGTTGCAGGCCTACGCCTGGGGTGGCTCCGGCCCGGGCGGTTCTTCGAACCGCAGAGTGCAAATGGGGATAGGGCGGCCCGTTGCTTGGGGTAGCTCTCGGGTAGAGGTTGCCAGTTTTTAGGCCGAGGCGGCCATTAAAACGCCCTGTGGGCGCGTTTATTCCGAGAGGCAACGCAACTGAAAACCGTGGGCACGATGATCCGAATAGCTGATGTTGAGCATGCGGGAATAGAATTTCAATTCCAAACCGTTGATGTCATTGGTGGCGGACGACCAGCTAAAACCGTCGTTGCTGATTCCGGTCAATGTCCCCTCTCCGAAACTGCGGAAGCCCGGGGCGGGGCATCCTTTTTGCTCAGAAGTATTTTATGTTCGCCTCGATCGGCGAAAATCCGAAGGAACACCGGAGCGAACGAATTTATAGATAGAACGTTATGGCAACAAGGATCGCATTTTACGGAGCACAGCCTTACGACCGTGAGTCCTTCGACCGCGTCAACGAGGACTATGGATTCGACATCAGCTATTATAAAGGGCATCTGACCGCCGAGAGCGCAGTGTTGGCCAAGGGCGCCGGTGCCGTGTGCATCTTCGTGAACGACACCGCCGACGCCGCGACGATTCGAGCCTTGAAAGAGCAGGGAGTGCCGTTGATTGCCTTGCGGTGTGCCGGATTCAACAACGTCGATCTCGAAGCCGCCCGGCGCGAAGGAATTCGGGTGGTGCGCGTGCCGGCCTATTCGCCGCATGCTGTGGCCGAACACGCTGTCGCCCTGATGCTCTCGCTCAATCGGAAAATCCATCGGGCCTATTGGCGGACGAGGGACGGAAATTTTGCCCTCCACGGATTGATGGGATTCGATATGTACGGAAAAACCGCCGGGATTATCGGAACGGGCAAGATCGCGCGGATATTGATTCATATTCTGCGCGGGTTCGGGATGGAGGTCGTCGGATACGACCCGTTTCCCGACGAAGCGTTTGCCAGTGAGGCGGGGATGCGGTATGTGTCGCTCGATGAGCTGTATCGACGGTCGGATATCATTTCGTTGCACTGTCCGCTGACCGAACAGACCCGATATCTGATTGACGATCGGGCCATCGGACGGATGAAACCCGGTGTGATGCTCATCAATACGGGTCGCGGCGGGTTGATCGACACCCAGGCGCTGATCGAGGGGCTCAAACAGAAACGGATCGGGGCGGCCGGGCTGGATGTGTACGAAGAGGAGGGGGATTATTTCTATGAGGACAAGTCGGACAAGATCATCGACGACGATGTGCTGGCCCGGCTCCTGTCGTTCAACAACGTGATCGTGACCTCGCATCAGGGGTTCTTTACCGAGGAGGCTTTGGCCAATATCGCGCATACGACACTCTCCAATATCCGGGATTTCGAGGCGGGAGCGCGGTTGGCGAATGAGGTGACGGGAGACGGACGGTAATTCATTGGGCCGGAGGATATTCCGGTCTCGTTATTCGAAAATTGGCTTTGACCATGCGGTTGCATATTTCGCCGTGTCCGAACGACACGTTTATTTTTCACGCCTTGATCCACGGATTGGTGGATACCGAGGGGCTCGTGTTCGACGTGCGGTTCGATGATATCGAGGCCTTGAACCGTGCGGCGATCGAGCGGGACGGCGAAGAGGATGTGATCAAGATCAGTTATGCGGCGTTGCCGGAGGTGGCGGGTGCGTTTCGGTTGCTCGACAGCGGGAGTGCGCTGGGGCATGGGAACGGGCCGCTGCTGGTGAGTCGCCGGGCGATCGGGACGGAGGAGTGGCGCGAGGCGCGGGTCGGGATTCCGGGCGAGCGCACGACGGCCAATCGGCTGTTGTCGTTGCTTTTTCCGGAGGCGATCCATAAACGGGCCATGCTCTTTTCCGAAATCGCTCCGGCGGTGGCGGCGGGGGAGTTGGAGGCCGGAGTCCTGATTCACGAGGGGCGTTTTACCTATGCGGCGCAGGGGTTGCAGCTGGTGGCCGACTTGGGCGAGTTGTGGGAGCGACGCACGGGGCTGCCGATTCCGTTGGGAGGGATTGTGCTGCACCGTCGCCACGGAGCTGAAATGGCGGAGCGGGTCGCGCGGGTGATTCGGCGGAGCATCGAATACGCGCAGGCGCATCCGGAGGCGTCGGCGGAGTTTGTCCGAACCCACGCGCAGGAGCTGGAGGCGGAGGTGAGGCAAAAGCATATCTCTTATTTCGTGAACGATTATTCGCTGTCGTTGGGCGCTACGGGGCTGGCGGCGGTGATGCGCCTGACGGGACTCGACGGCTCGGCATTACATTGAATTTTGTAACTCCTTGTCGTTGGGTTGAGGGTACTGTTCTTTTTGTGAACAAAAAGAACCAAAAAAACTTTAGAGGATGCTTCGCATCCTAAAGCTGCCGGCGGCCCAGTTCTCGGACTCTTCTTTGGGCCGGGAGCAAACGGCGCGCTAAAGGTTTAGCTTACATAAAAGCGCGCCGTTGCTCCGGCCCAAAAGCAATCGCAGAGATTAAGGACTGCGGAGCCTGAGGAGTAGCGTAGCTAACTAAAAGTTTTTGGTGCCGCTTTTTCCAAAAAGCGGCAGTTCCGTTCGACTCAATGACAAAGCATACAAAAAATGATGAATGAGATAGCAGAGAATCCGTTCGGGAGTTATCGGCAAACCGTAGGCGTAGTCGGCGTGCCCTTGTTTTGTGCCTTTTTGGCTATTTTGCTCGCCAGCGTACAGCCCGAGGAGGGCGGATTTCCGTTGTGGGCGTGGTATCTGCTCGGGACAGCCGTTGTGACAGGCGCGGCTTGGGGAGTAGGACGACTCGCTTTGAAACGCCAGGTGGCGCGCGGAAACCCGCATTGTACGACCCGACTGAAACGGCGGTATCTGTTGTTCGTTTTTGTCTGTTCGGTGATGGGTGTGGCCGGCGTTTTCGGATTGGGGATTAGCGTGTTGGGCGGCTGGATTCGCATCACGTTCGCGATTTTGGTACCGGCGATGGCCGCCTCCGTCGTGCTGACGCTCGCCGGAGCCGCACTGCTTTGGCACCTGCTGAGACGGTAGGAAACTACCGTCGTTTCAGTCGGCGGAACAGCAGGCCGATGCCCCATGCCGCGACTGCCGACAGCACCAGACCGATGCCGAATTTCAGCGTTCCCGTGCCCGCCGTCGGTTTGCGTTCCTCTTTGTGAACCGATTCCGCTTGTTCGGCGAGCGTCTCCGTTTCCGCGACCGATATCCGGAGGTCGGTTCGGTCGCTCGATTCCGTGTTTTGCCGCTCTTGTCGAGCCTCCTTGCGCGACTGGCGCCATACGGCCCGCACCGGCGGAAGCCCTGTCGAGTCGTTCGGCGGTTGTTGGCTGTCGTAGACGATCAGTTCCGTCTCCGTCTCGCTGTCGATCGTCGTCCGAAGTTCCAGCCGGGCCGCCGATTCATTCAGTAGGAGGCTGTCGAGAACCGTGTGGGCGACTTTACTGTTCTCGATTCGAACCGTGCTTCCAGTCGACCGTTTCGGCAACGAGCAGCTCCCGAGAGACAGGGCAGCTGTCAGCCATAGCACAAGAAGGTATCTTCTCGATCGCTTTTCGGAATTTGTCCACATCTTTACGCAGTGATTTAAGCTCTTTTTCAAGCGGTTTAACAATATTTTCCATCAGGATGTCGCTCGCTTTGCGCACATTGTCCAACTCGTGGCTTTTGACGGCCGCCAGTTTGTCTTTCATCTCCGCGCGTAGCTGTTCGATCTCGATCAGGTATTTCTGGCGCAGGATTCGACTGTTGATCCAGGCGCCCAGCGGCCCCGAGATGGCCGCAACGAGTGTCGATACGATTAGGGTGGTTATCTCTCCGCTCATTTCCGTTCATTTTTGAGGTGTTTGCCGACCGGGCCGAGGAGAAGGGGGCGGCGGCTCGGTTCGACGGGACAAATGTGTGGTATTTCGTTTCGGTGGACAAATAGCGGGTAATCCCTTCTCTCGTTTTTTGGGGCGGATAAAATTTTTTGGAGAGAATAAAAAATCGGCGCGGATTCCTGTGTCGGAATTCCGCGCCGAAGCTCTCCGGGGAGAGGATATGTCGCCATTACGGCCGTTCGAGCTGTTCAAGCAAGAACTGCGTATAAACAGCCGAATGGTAGTGCTCCGCTACCCGTTGCCTGCCCCTGCTGCCTAATTCGTCCGCTCGTTCCGGATCGCTGAGCAACTCCTCTAACCGTTCGGCCAGCGCCTCCGCCGACCCCGGCGTATAGACCGCCCCGCAGTCGCCCCGCTCGACGATCTCCGGCAAGCCGCCCCGCTCGGGAACCACCACCGGCGTCCCGTAGTACATCGCTTCGATGACCACCAGCCCGAATCCCTCGTAGCACAAGCTCGTCAAAACCAGGGCCTTCGCGCCGGTGTAGAGGTCGGCCAGCTCCCTGCGATTCAACTTGTCCAGCAGGTGCACATTCTTCGGAATTTCCGGCAGCGTATACCCCTCGGCCGCTTCGCCTGCCACCCGGAACTCGACGTCGGGCAGCCGCCGCGCCGCTTCGATCAGGAGGTCGAGCCCTTTTTCCCGGCTGAGCCGACCGGCGTAGGCGACATAGCGCCTGCCTGCCTTTCGGGCCTCGGCCGACGGCTCGGGCATCAGGGCCGGATCGACGCCGTTCGGCACCACGGCGAACCGATCCGAAGGAATGCCGGTGTAACGGCTCAATAAGGTGCGTTGGAACTCCGACAGGGCCAGAAACCGGTCGACGTTTGCCGAAAAGTAGCCCCTCCTGCGACTCCACCACCCGCGCAGGGCGTATCCGAAACTCCCGCTCCACGATCCTTCGCATTTGTGGAACAGGCAGTTCCACTCGCGTCCGCGACAGGTTCCGCATCGCTCGCAAATCTCGCCGCCGGTGTAGAAAAGTCCGATGGGACAGACCAGCCGGTAGTTGTGCAGAGTCATCAGCACCCGGACGCCCCCTCGTTTCAGGACGGGCAGGACGGCGGCCGAAATCACGGGAAACAGGTTGTGCACGATAGCCGCGTCGGGCCGTTCGCGTTGGACGATCCGTCGCACGTCGCGCACCGCGCGCCGGTTGTAGAGCGCCGAAAAGAGCGAGGCGAAGCGTCCGAACCGCCACTGCCGAATCTCGTCGTGCGACCGTTCGTACAGGAGTACCGTGTGACCGCTGCGTTCCAGCACTTGCCGCTGGAATTCCACGACGGTCTCTTCGCCGCCGACGCGGCTGTACCGGTTATGGATCAATAAAATTTTCATCTCCGTGCGTCGTGTTGCGTCTGTTCGTGCGTGCTTCCCGTTTATTCCGAGAGGCAACGCAACTGAATACCGAGGCCGCAGGTCTCCTGGCTGTTTGGGGCAAGCCCCTTCGAACCCGCACTCAAACCGAATCCTCTGAGGTAGTCCGTTGCGACAATCGAGGAAGAGGACCAGCTGAACCCATAGTTGCCGGCATGGTTCACCGCGCCATCGCTGCCGCGGAAGCCCGGGGCGGGGATTTCCGACCGCTTTCAGGAAAAAAAGTGGCCCTCCGACCGAAAAAGCGGCGTATCTTTGTAGCAAAGATAGAATGAAAATCTGTTGTCTGTTCAATATCGCCCCCCGGTACCGGGCGGGCATCTACCGACGGATGGACGAGGATCCGGCCGCGGAGTACGATTTTATGGCCGGCGAAGAGTCCACCGGCGGGATCGCTCTGCTGGATTTGCGGGAACTGAAAGGTTTTCGGGGATACCTGCATAACATTTACCGCCGGGGCGGAAAACTCGTCTGGCAGCGCGGAGCGATTCGGAAAGCCTTCTCGAAACGGTACGACGCCTATATCCTGACCGGCAATCCGGGGATTCGCTCCAACTGGGTCATCGCTTTGGTCGCCAGGTTGTTGGGGAGGCCGGTCTACCTCTGGACGCACGGGTTGTACGGAGACGAAAAGGGATTGAAACGGTGGAAGAATCTGACCTATCTGCGTCTGGCGGGACATCTGCTGCTGTACGGTGAACGCGCCCGTCGGTTGTTGCTCGAAGCAGGGTTTCCGGCCGAACGGATGGCCGTGATCTACAACTCGTTGGACTACGAACGGCAATGCGTCCTCCGGAGCCGGATCGGCGACCGGGGATTTATCCGGAACTATTTCGGGAACGACCTCCCTCTGCTGGTCTTCGTCGGGCGGCTGACCGAGGTCAAACGGCTGGATTTGCTGCTCGACGCTATGACGAGGCTCGAACGGCAGGGAATGCCTTGCAACCTCGTGCTGATCGGCGACGGGCCGCAACGCGACAGGCTGGCTGCGCGGGCCGAGGCGGACGGATTGGCCGATCGGGTCTGGTTCTATGGCGAGAGTTACGACGAACATCTGATCGGGACGTTTCTCTACCACAGCGCGGCTTGCGTCAGTCCGGGCAATGCGGGGCTGACGGCGATCCACGCCCTGACGTTCGGCACGCCGGTGGTGACGCACGGTACGGCTGAGCGGCAGATGCCTGAGTTCGAGGCGATTCGGCCGGGCGTGACGGGGACGTTGTTCGAGGAGGGGAGTGTCGATTCGCTGGCCGAGGCGATCCGTCCGTGGCTCGCGGCGACGGAGGCCGAGCGGGCGGCTACGCGCGAGGCTTGTGAAGCCACTATCGAAGCGAAATTCAATCCGGAGCGGCAGATGGAGGTTCTGCGGTCGATTTTCGGCCGTCACGAGGCTTGATTGGTACGCTATTTGACGACTCTACGGCGGGATAATTGACATGTGTTATGGAAAATCAAAAAGAAAATACTGAAAATCAAGAGCTTGAAAATAACGTGTCGGACGGTGCGGCGTCGGAACCTACGCCCGATACTGACACGCTGACACCGGAGCAGGAGGCGCAGGATGTCGAACCGGCGGCCGAAAACGACAAAATGGCAGACGCGGCGGCGGAGTGGCAGGATAAGTACATCCGGCTGGCGGCGGAGTTCGATAATTTCCGCAAACGGACGCTCAAGGAGAAGATGGACCTGATTGCGAACGGGGGCGAGGATGTCATCAAGGCGATTATTCCGGTGGTCGATGATTTCGAACGGGCCATTGCGGCGCTCGACGGGAAGGAGCAGGTGGCGGCGGAGTGCGAGGGGGTGCGGCTGATCTATCAGAAATTTATGGATATCCTCAAGTCCAAGGGGGTGACGCCGATCGAAGCGTTGGGAAAACCGCTGGATGTGGATTTCCACGATGCGGTGGCGAAGGTGCCGGTCGAGGAGGTGGACAAGAAGGGGACGGTGATCGATGTGGTGCAGACGGGCTACATGCTGAAGGATAAGGTGCTTCGCTTCGCTAAGGTGGTGGTCGGGGAGTAACTCGCCTCTTCCATTTCCATATTTCTAACCGTTCGTTTACCGTGTTTACCCGGCTGGAACCGTACCTTTCTTGAAAGAAAGGTACCCAAAGAACTTTCGTGAAGCTACGCTACGCCTTAGGCTCCGCAGTCCTCATGTTTCGCGAGTCTGTTGTGCTGGGTTTTCTCGGCGAGCGCGCTAAATCATGGGCAAAATAACCCAAGCGCGCTGCGCCGGAAAACCACAGCACAACCAACAGTCCGAGACTTGGGCCGCCGGCAGTTTGAGGATGCGTCAGCATCCGTCTGAAGTTTTTTTGGTTCTTTTTGTTCACAAAAAGAACAGTACCCTCCCGGGCAAATACAAAAAGAACAATTATAAATCACGATAAATGGCAGATAAGAGAGATTATTATGAAGTGCTCGGCGTGAGTCGCGACGCATCGGCCGAAGAGATAAAGAAAGCCTATCGGAAGGCAGCGATTCAGTTTCACCCCGACAAGAACCCCGGCGACAAGAACGCCGAAGAGAAGTTCAAGGAGGCCGCCGAAGCATACGACGTGTTGAGCAATCCGGATAAGAAAGCCCGTTACGACCAGTTCGGTCATGCCGGGATGGGCGGAGCTGCCGGCGGCGGAGCCGGTGGATTCGGAGGGTTCGGCGGCGAATACGGCGGCTTTACGATGGAGGATATTTTCTCTCGTTTCGGCGATATTTTCGGTGGCGGGCGTTTTGGCGGCTTTAGTTCGGGGGCGGCAGGCGGCTATGGCGGTGCGCGGGTGAATCGGGGGAGCGACCTGCGGATCAAAGTCAAACTGACCTTGGCCGAGATCGTTAAAGGAACCACCAAGAAGCTGAAAATCAAGAAAAATATCGCTTGCGACCAGTGCGGCGGGACGGGAGCGAAGGACAGTAATTCGTATGCCACGTGTGCGACATGCGGCGGCTCGGGGCATGTGACGCAGGTGGTCAATACCTTCTTCGGTCAGACCCAGACGACGGCGACCTGTCCGACCTGTGACGGGACGGGCAAGACCATTACGGCGCCGTGTCCGAAGTGTCATGGCACGGGGACGGTGAAGGGTGAAGAGATTGTTGAGATCAACATCCCTGCTGGGGTGGGCGAGGGGATGCAGCTGTCGGTTTCGGGCAAGGGGAATGCGGCTCGGAACGGCGGGATCAATGGCGACTTGCTGGTGGTGATCGAAGAGGAGCCGCATCCGGAGTTGAAACGCGAGGGGAACGATTTGATTTACAACTTGCAACTGAACGTGGCGGACGCTGTTTTGGGAGCTTCGGTGGAGGTTCCGACGGTGGATGGCAAGGCACGGATCAAGATCGAACCGGGCACGGTGGCCGGTCGGGTGTTGCGGTTGCGGGGCAAGGGGATTCCGGACATCAACGGACGTGGAACAGGCGATTTGCTGGCGGTGGTGGATATCCATATTCCGGCTCATGTGTCACCGGCGGAGAAGGAGGCGTTGGAAAAGCTCCGTACATCGGAGAATTTCAAACCGAATGCGGTCAATAGCGGAGCTAAAGGGCGGAATATCTTCGACCGGATGCGGAACTATTTCCTGTCGTAAAGAACGGATTTTTTCAGGATGCAGCCTTTCGGTTCCAGAACCGAAAGGCTGTGGTTTTTAGGGGCTATCTTTAGTAGAACCATTGAGCCGAGACTGCCGCAGCAAAACGGAGTTTTGCCGTCCACGGGACGTGGGGCCTGCCCGGCCCGAGAGCAGTTTCAGACGGGTCAATGCTCATCCGCGCGCGATCGTTGAAGTAGGAAATCATTCAAACGCGCGTGATGCGTTTGAATAAGATTTCCGCCAGCGCGCGGACAAAGAATGGGGTAGAGGCTGCCGCAGCGAAACGCAGTTTCGCCCGTCCACGGGACGTGGGGCCTGGCCGGCCCGAGGCCAGTACCCTCCCGTAGGACAGACGCGCGCCCCGCCTAAAGAAGCGATTCAACTATTTCGGCTTACCGCCGAAATAGAATGAACCGCGCAGGCGCGCGAAAACGCGACGGAGCGAAAGCGGAGCCGCAGTGAGGCACACACAGGGCGGAGAAATGGGGCGAGCTTTGGGCCGCGCTGGGCTAAGTATGGGGCTTGGATTGGGGCTGTGCTTTTGCGATTTGAAGAGTCGCGCAGTTCGCCGCCACCCCCTGCGGCGGACTGCAACTCGTCGGGGCTCGTTGCATTCACCGCTGGCGGCGAACTGCTGTTGTGGTCAAGAATGAACCCGAAAGAATTGAGGAGGTGGATGGATTGTTGCTTTTGCGGCTCGCAGAGCCGCTCAGGGATGGACGACAGGCCGAACCCAATAGAATTGGAGCGGTGAATGGGTGCTGAGCTTCTGCGGCTCGCAGAACCGCGCGGGCCGGACGCCTCCCACCGGGAGGCCCGCAACACGCCGCTTGCGCGCCGAGAGTTGCTGTTCCTCCCGGGCGTCCGTCCGCACAAAGTTCGGCTACATGGGGCAGCTCCAGCCCATTGCCCACCGCGCGCATTTCCCCGTTTATTCCGAGAGGCAACGTAACTGAAAACCGTAGGCGCGGGCACCCATATTGATTGGATTGATCCCTTGCGTATGGAAAACTAAATACCGGCTCCGGTAGCGGCCTCCCGAATAGTAAGACATGGGTGACCAGCAGAATCCGTTGTCGCCCACGGCACGCAGTATGCCGTCTTCGTCGAGGCGGTAGCCCGGGGCGGTGCCGCTCGGCACTCGAATACTGGCCGCCTCTGCCCTAAACCGCCTTTATCCCAAAACAGGCCGCCTCTACCCTAATCGCCTCTGCGCGCACTCTTTCCTGTTTATTCCGAGAGGCAACGCAACGGAAAACCATAGGCACGGTAGTCCGCGCCGCTGGGACTAAGGTTCGTCACGTTAAAATTCAAGTACGTGCCATTGGTACCGCTGATTGTAGAAGCCCAGCTGTGCCCGCAGCTGCCGACAACGCTACTCAGCGCGCCCGAGGTGCTGCCGCGGAAGCCCGGGGCGGGTGTTCTCCTCTCCCGTTTATTCCGAGAGGCAACGCAACTGAAAACCGTGGGCGCGGTAGTCCGCGCTGCTGGGACTGAGCCACGTCACGTAGAAATTCAAGAGCATGCCATTGGTACCGCTGACCGAGGACGTCAAAGCGTATCCGCCAAGACCGGTGTAATTCAACGCCCCCGTGTTATGGCCGCGGTAGCCCGGGGCGGTCCGTTATCGAAACTTTATCCCACCCGACAAAGACACCCCCTTGCCCGCCGTCGCATTCGAAGAGAGTCCCCATTCCGTCGGAAAAAGCCTGATACCCGTCTCCTGCCTGAAACCCTTCCACCACCCCGTCAAACCCTTAAAATCGCCCGGCTCCCACAGCATCGCCCCCACCAGCAGCAACACCGACGCAAACGCCGTCGCAAAAGTCGGTACCCGGTAGAGGTTCTTCGACGGAGGCAACGGCCCGAGCCGGTCGACCACCCGCCGCGTGAACCCCTCGTCCCGCACCCCTTCGTTGCGCGCCGCCGCGAACAACCGTTCCAGCGGATCGTTTTCTATCCTGTTGCGTCTCATAACTCTTCGTTTTTCAGATATTCCCGCAGTTTGGCCTTCGCCCGCGCCACCATGCTCTTGACCGTTCCCAGCGGCATCTCCGTCACGTGGGCGATCTGGCTGTGCGACAACTGCTCGACCGCCGAGAGCAGGATCACGTTTCGTTCCGCCTCGTCCAGGCAGGCCAGCGCGCTCTGCAAGATAGCGATTTCCGTACCGCTTTCCCCCGCCGCCTCCATCCGCTCGATCTCCAGCGTGGGGTGCAGCGACCGTCGGCTGTCGAGAAACGTGCGGTAAGCGATGCGGAACAGCCACGCCCGGAACGACCCCACGCCCGAAAACTGGCGGATCGAGGTGAAAGCCTTGATGAAAGCCTCCTGCGCCAGATCGTCCGCCCGGAACCCGTCGCCACCCGTCAGGTGAGTCAGATAACGCCGCAACGGAGAGTGGTAGCGTTCCACCAGCTCTCCGAATGCCGCGCGGTCGCCCGACCGTTTCACCCGCCTCACCAGCCACCATTCGCCCAACGCGTCGTGTCTGTTATCGGTTTTCGTCACGACGCTGTACGTACTGGCGGAACAAATAGACGATCGCGTATCCCACCCCGAGGATCAGCCCCCACAGCAGCAGCGAGGTGAAGAATCGCATGTAGCTCAGGTTGAGGAGCCCGATCCAGACCAGAATGACGAACCCGACGATCGCCACGATCAACAGCCGTCGGATAAAGCTCGTCAGCGGTCGCCCCATAGTTTCGAACTCGCTCGGCGAGTGTCCGTGTTCGATGGCGTATCGTTGAGCCTCGTATTTTTTCTTCAGCGCGATATACCAGAATCGCATGATGAAGAAAACCATCGCCACCCCCGAGCCGGTCGAGATGAGGACGATCAGTACGACCATCAAATGGTCTCCATTGAAGTCGAACGGCGTGTCCGAGTTCCTGTTTACTCCTTCGATCGCCCCTTCCAATGCGGTCATCCGAGCGTCCAGCGCCTGTAACAGACTATCCGTCCGGATTTCCGTCGGAGTTTCGATAAGTGCGGCCAACTCCGTCGAATCGACCGGTTGGGCCGCCGCCGGAGCGGCTACGTTTCCGAAAATCAGTCCTGCGCCGAGCAGCAGAGCGAGTAACGCGTGTTTCATCTTGTATCGATTGATTTTGTGGATTTCTATACCATAGACGCAACCGACCGTCATTTCGGATGTCGATAGGCGATTTTTTTGATGAAACTACCTCCGCGGGGGCTTACAGCGTGATCCGCACGAAACGGTGCCCGTCCTGTCGTACCTTGTAACGGTCGTCGATTCGGCGGCCCGCTAACCAGACGATCGTCTCGCCCGAGAGCAGCACCCCCTGCCGCGCCTTCTCCGCCACTGGCACTTTGGCGTCGATCAGGAAGTCGCTTACCTTTTTCTGTCCCGCCATCCCGAGCGGGATGAACCAGTCTCCCTCCTGCCAGCCGCGTAGGCGGAGCGGAAATTTCAGCGCATCCGCTGTCAGGTAAGCCGTCTCGGGCGGCGTCGCCAGACTCTCCGGCAGCTCCTCCAGCGAGAGCCACTCCACCCGCGGGTCGTCCGCCTCGATCCACTCTTCTCGGAACGGCTCGATCACGCGCGGAGCCAGCAGAATCCTCCGCCGGTCGAGCCGCGCCGTCCATTTTTCCGCCTCGAACCGCTTTCCCGAGAGCGTCGTTTCGATTCCCTCCTCAGCTCGCTGCCACAGCGCGGCGATCTCCTCCGCCGCCTCCGGCGCGAAGCCGAAAGGACGCAGCAGCTCATAGAGCTCGAATCCGAAACAAGTCTCGTCCAACGCGTCGAGGTCGATCTCCTCCGGCCCCGCGAAAGCCCGGTCGCGCAGCCGGGCGATCTGGAGGTCGATGAACTGTTGCGTAGCCTGCAACCGGACGAGGTTCTCCTCCATCGTCCGGGCGAACCGGTTGTTCGACGCGCTGTCCAACCGCGGCAGGATGTCGTGGCGCAGCCGGTTGCGGAGGTATTTGAGCGTCGCATTGGTCGAATCCTCGCGATACGGCACTCCGCGTGCCGCCGCGTAAGCCGTCACCTCGTCGCGCCGGGCGAAGAGCAGCGGCCGGATGATGCGTCCCCGCCGATCCGCAATGCCCGTCAGCCCGCGCAGCCCCGTTCCGCGCAACAGGTTGATAAAGAACGTTTCGGCCGAGTCGTCGGCGTGGTGCGCGATGGCGATGCGGTCGTAGCCGTGGTGCTCGCAGAGCGTCTCGAACCAGTCGTAGCGCAGCCGCCGGGCCGCCATCTGGATCGATTCGCCGCGCGCTTTCGCTTCGGCTTCGGTGTCGAACCGTACCGTGTGGAACGGAATGGCATGCTCTTCGCAATAGGCCTCTACCAGCTGCCGGTCGCCGTCGGCTTCGGCCCCGCGCAGCCCGAAGTGGACGTGTGCCGCCGCGATGCGGCCCGGACAGCTCTGGCGCAGCAGGTCGAGCAGCGTCATCGAGTCGATGCCGCCGCTGACGCCCGCCAGTACGCGGTCGCCGGGAGCGATCAGTTGCCGCCGGTCGATGTATTGTCGGAATCGTTCGAGCATGGGGAAAGAGTTTTTCGGTTCGACATTCCGGGCCTTTCTGCGCGCCCGGAGTGTAAAAATAGTGTAATTTTGCGATGTGCGGCGAAAACCGCCGCCTTTCGCCATGATTTTCCATCCGCAGACCTATCGCCTTCCCGACCGGCCGGGAGAGCCCTTTATCGACGAACAAGAGATCGAATCGTTCCTGGCCCGCCACGTTTCGCCCTCGGCGGAAGAGGTTCGGGCCGCCGTTCGTCGCGCCATGAGCCGCGAACGGCTCCCGCTGGACGACGTCGCCGTGCTGCTGGGCGCCGGGCCCGGAGAGCGGCCGCTCGTGCTGGAGGCCGCCGAACGGCTCAAACGCGAGGTCTACGGCGACCGGATCGTCCTCTTCGCACCGCTCTATATCGGAAACCGGTGTACCAACCGCTGCGCCTATTGCAGCTTTCGGGCCGACAGCGCCGACACCGTGCGCAAGACCTTGACGGACGAGGAGATCGTCCGCGAGGTGACGGCCTTGGAGCGGACGGGGCACAAGCGGCTCATTCTGGTCTACGGCGAGCATCCGGCCTACAGCCCGGCGTATATCGCCGAGACGGTGCGGATCGCTTGCGGCGTTCGGTCGGAGCCGGCGGGAGAGATTCGCCGGGTCAATATCAACGCTGCGCCGCTCACCGTCGAGGGGTTCCGCACGGTGCACGAGGCCGGGATCGGAACCTATCAGATTTTTCAGGAGACCTACCACCGTGCGGCCTATGCCCGCTACCACCTCGGCGGCCGGAAAGCCGACTACGACTGGCGGCTGACCGCCCTCGACCGGGCGATGGAGGCCGGAATCGACGACGTGGGGCTGGGCGCGCTGCTCGGGCTCCACGACTGGCGGTTCGAGGTGATGGGACTCGTGCGGCACACAAACCACCTGGAGGCCTGTTTCGGCGTCGGGCCGCACACGATCTCGTTCCCGCGGATTAAAGAGGCCTCGGCCTCGCTGCCGGCCGCTTCGCCCGTGGGAGACGACGATTTTGTCTATGCCATCGCCGTGTTGAGGCTCGCCGTGCCGTATACCGGACTGATTCTGACCGCCCGCGAACCGGCGTCGGTGCGCGACGCGGCAATTCGGTACGGCGTGTCGCAGATCGACGGCGGAACCCGGCTCGAGATCGGAAGTTACTCCGGCGAACCCGAAGCGGAGCAGGGGTCGCGTCAGTTCGCCATTCACGACGACCGCTCGTTGGACGAGATCGTCGGGCGGCTGGTCGGGGAGGGCTATTTGCCGTCGTTCTGCACGGCCTGCTACCGCCGCGGACGGACGGGCGAACACTTCATGGAGTTCTCCGTGCCGGGCTTCATCAAGCGGTTCTGCGGGCCGAACGCCATTCTCACCCTGGCGGAATACCTGACCGATTACGCCTCGCCGGAGGTGGCCTCGGCCGGGTGGAACCGGATCGAGTCGGCCTTGGAACAGCTGCCGGACGAATCGGCGGCCCGGACTCGTGAACGGTTGGCCCGGATTCGGGCCGGAGAACGGGATATTTATTTTTAACTCATCAGAGAACCGATATGCTTCAGGCAGCTCTTTTCGACATGGACGGCGTGATCGTTGACAACCGCGACGCGCATTTGCGCGCTTTCGAACACTTTGCCGCGCGCCACGGCGTGACCGATTTCGATGCCCGGACGCTGTTGCCCTGTTTCGGATCGACCAACGCCGTGATTATGGCCCGTTTGTTCGGTCGCGACGACCTCCCCGCCGACGAGGTTGAACGCTTCTCGCGCGAGAAAGAGGAGATTTATCGCGAGCTCTACGACCCGATCATGCGCCCGGCCGAGGGGCTGGTCGATCTGCTGGAGGCTTTGCGCGCGGCGGGGATGCGGATTGCCGTGGGGAGCTCTGCGCCGCGGATCAATGTCGATTTCGTGCTCGAGCGGTGCGGTATCGCTTCCTATTTCGACGCCGTGGCGTCGGGATCGGAGATCGCCCGGAGCAAGCCCGATCCGGAGGTCTATCTGCTGGCCGCGCGGAAATTAGGCGTCGATCCGCACGACTGCGTCGTTTTCGAGGATGCTTTCGTGGGGCTGGAGGCGGCGCGCCGGGCCGGGGCCAAGGCGGTGGCCATTGCCTCGACCTTTCCGCGCGAGCTGATCGAAGCGCGCGGCGACTACGACCTGTTGATCGACGGTTTTCCGGGACTCACGGTGACCGACCTGCAACGCTTGTGGGCGTAATGACCCTTCGCGTGCTGGCTTTTTCGTAAAATTTTCTTATTATTGTCCGTATGCGACGAACCGAACCGATGCGTGTAGGCGAGCTGTTGGAGGATTTCCTCTCGACGCGCGCTCTGGGGCCGGCCACGATGGAGGGCCGGGCGGTCGAGCTGTGGGCCGAGGCGGCGGGCGAATATGTCGTCCGGTCGACCGAAGATGTCTATATCCGCGGCGGAGTGCTTTATGTCCGTTTCTCGTCCGCTGCGGTTCGGGCCGAGATTTTCATGCGTCGTCGGGCGATCGCCGAGCGCATCAACGGGTTGTTGCGGGCGCGGATCGTGCGGCACATCGTCGTGCGGTGATCGGAGCATAGAGATTCGATTGTTATGAATATACCCGAACTCAAAGAGCGGCTGCTCGAACGGCTGCTGCGCTACGCGGCCTTCGACACGCAGAGCGATCCGGAGAGCGAGACCTATCCTTCGACCGCCCGGCAGCTCCTGCTGCTCAACCACCTGGTCGAAGAGCTGACCCTCATCGGACTGGACGACGTCGAGATCGACGAATACGGCTATGTGACCGCCACCGTGCCCTCGACTTTGCCGGAAGAGAACTCTCTTTCGCCGACGGTGGGTTTCATCGCCCATGTCGATACCTCGCCCGATATGTCGGGCGAAGGAGTGCGGCCGCAAGTCGTGCGCGATTATGATGGCAGTGCCGTTCCGTTGGGCGACGGCGGTCTTGTGCTCTCGCCGGAAGATTTCCCGGAACTTGCGCTGCTGCGCGGACACACCTTGGTGACCACCGACGGCACGACCCTGCTCGGGGCCGACGATAAAGCGGGGGTGGCCGAAATTGTGACGGCCGCGGAGTATCTCGTGACCCATCCGGAGGTGCGGCATGGACGTATTCGCATCGCTTTCACGCCTGACGAAGAGATCGGGCGCGGCGTCGATCATTTCGACGTCGCGCGGTTCGGCGCAGCGGTGGCCTATACGATGGACGGCGGGGCGGAGGGTGAACTGGAGTACGAGAATTTCAATGCCGCTTCGGCCCGGATCGCCATTCGCGGTCGGAATATCCATCCGGGGATGGCCAAAGGGAAGATGATCAATGCGATACAGGTGGCTTGCGAGCTGAATGCCATGCTGCCGGCGTGGGAGCGGCCGGAGTATACCGAAGGGTATGAGGGATTTTTCCATCCCGTCGCGATTCGGGGCGACGTGGATTCCGCCTCGATGGAGTACATTATCCGCGATCACTCCCGGGAGCGGTTCGAGGCGCGCAAAGCGACCTTGGCTGCTGCTGCGGAGGCTGTGAACCGGCGGTATGGGGTCGATACCGTGGGGCTGACCCTGACCGATCAATATTATAATATGCGCGAGCCCGTGGAAGCTTGTCCGGAAGCCGTTGCGCTGGCTCGTCGGGCGATGGAAGAGGTGGGTGTGACGCCTTGTGTGCGGCCCATTCGCGGCGGGACGGACGGGGCGAGGCTTTCTTATATGGGGTTGCCGTGTCCGAATCTTTTTACGGGAGGCGGGAACTTCCACGGGCGGTATGAGTACTGTTCCGTGGATACCATGGTAGCGGCCACGCGTGTGATCGTCCGGCTGGCGGAGTTGTGGGGCGCGGCGCGACCGGCTGCGGCATCGAGTATCAACAAAAACTAACGATATATGTCATCCAACAAAGCTAAAACCGTACTCGTCGCCGGGGGCGCCGGGTATATCGGGACCCACACGGCGGTCGAACTGATTCGCGCGGGTTACGATGTCGTCATTGCCGACAACCTCTCGAACTCCGACCTCTCTGCCGTCAAGGGCGTGGAGGCGATCGTGGGGCATCCCGTGCCGTTCGTCCAGGTCGACTGCTGCGACCGCGAGGCGATGCGCGAACAGGTTTTCGGTCGGTATGCGTTCGATTCGGTGATCCACTTCGCGGCTTATAAAGCCGTGGGCGAGTCGGTGGCCGAGCCGCTCAAGTATTTCCGGAACAACCTCGATTCGCTGCTCACGGTGATGGCCCTGATGCAGGAGTTCGAGGTGCCGAACCTCGTTTTTTCCTCCTCGGCGACAGTCTATGGCCAGCCCGAGGTGCTTCCGGCGACGGAACAGACGCCGCGCCAGCGGGCCAATTCGCCTTACGGGCTCACCAAACAGATGAGCGAGGACATCATTCAGGATACGGTGGCGGCGGTGCCGTTTTTCAAGGCGATCGCCCTGCGCTATTTCAACCCCATCGGGGCGCACCCGTCGGCTCTGATCGGCGAACTGCCGAAGGGGGTGCCGAACAATCTGGTGCCGTTTATTACGCAGACGGCGGCGGGGATTCGGAAAGAGCTTTCGGTCTTCGGCGACGACTACGATACGCCGGACGGTTCGTGTCTGCGGGACTACATCGACGTGGTGGATTTGGCGCGTGCGCATGTGGTGGCGGTGGATCGGATGGTCGGGGGGAGATCGGCCGAACGGTTCGAGATTTTCAACATCGGGACGGGAACGCCGGTGTCGGTGTTGGAGCTGGTGCGGTTGTTCGAAGAGGTGAACGGCGTGCCGGTGCCGCACCGGATTGCAGCGCGTCGGCCGGGCGACGTGGAGAAGATATGGGCCGCTACGGACAAGGCGAACGACGAGTTGGGCTGGCGTGCGGAGCGTGATTTGGGCGATACGCTGCGTGCGGCTTGGGCGTGGGAGAAACACGTGCGCGGATTGTAGTTTTTCAGTGTGATCGGGTTTTACCCGGTCAGTTTGTTTGATCCTTTGCAGGCTTTCGGGCTTGCAAAGGATTTTTTGTCTCTATGTGTGGCTGTAGGTTGGGCCGAGGCGGCCTTGGGGTAGAGGCTGCCCATTCCGAGTGCCGGGAGGCACCGCCCGCCCGGCGTAAG
>NZ_CAQIVA010000027.1:0-23769 GCF_948810725.1 uncultured Rikenella sp. | reverse complement strand
GCAGCATGGAGATGTCGAACTGCCGCAGGGCGAACGCCACGGTCAGGGTGGCCACCGCCGTCTTCACTCGCCGCAACATCTCCGGCTCCAGCGCCGAGAGGTCGATACCGGTCAGGTAGTCGTCCATGACGCGCCGCTGGATGAAGATCGACGACCAGAAGAAGTAGTCCGACGAGTCGATGCCGTAGAACTCCTGAAACTCGTCGGCGTTTCGGATCAGGAGCGCGGCGAGTGCCTTGCAGGCGGGCGCCTGCTGCCACTCCGGCAGATCGTCGACGGCATTCAGGCCGCGGATCAGCGAGTCGAGTGCGTCGTAGTAGTAGCCGAGATAGGTGTCCTGCATGGCCTGCAGCTCGTACTTGTAGGTGTCGGACTGTTCGGTCTGCCGTTTGCGGATGGTCTCGAAGAGCTTGTAGTCGTACATGACGCGGTTGGCGACGGCGGCCCGTAACGCGTCCGGCAGGGAACCCTCCTCCATCCCGGCCACCCGGTTGAATACGTCGATACCGACGATCTGGGCGACGGTCTTGTGGGCCGGACGGAGGTAGGGGCGGATGGTCGGTTCCTGCAGCGAGCCGTCCACGCCGGGGGCGTACTCCCGCAGCGTCTCGACGGTGATGATGGTGTCGATGGTTGGCATGGTTCTATTGATTCGAGGTGATACGATCGTCCGGGGAGACCTCCTGCTGGCGGGCCGGAACGGGCCGGTAGAAGCCGACCATATAGCCCTGCCGCCACAGGTGGGGGAAGTTGGCCCGGACGGCCATGTTGATCGCGTCGCAGCAGATCTTCTCCGGTGCCGGCAGTTGCAACAGATAGAGCAGGTAGTTGTAGTAGGCGTCGGATCCCGACTTGGAGATCACCCCCTCTTTCGAGACGTTCGAGATGCTGGGGTCGATCCCCTTCGCGCTCAGCAGCACTTCGTCGGCCCGCCGGTCGAACGAGATGAGCGATTCGATGTACTCCTTGTACTTGAGGTCGATCTGTTCGATCTTCCACTTCACCTCCTCGCCCTTGCTGCCGAGGAACGAGAACGAGGCGAACATTTTGCCCTGATTGTCGGCCCCGGAGAGGTAGGTGGTGAGCCGCTCCAATTCGATGTTGGTGTACTGGGTTACCAGACCTTCGTGAAAGTCGGTGCCGATCTCCACGCCGTTATACCGCACCGGCTCCTTATTCTCCCGCTTGAGTTTCCGGTTATACTCGCACAGATCCTGAATCTGTTTCCGTTTGGCGGCCACCCATTCGTTCGGGATGATGACGTGTACTTTTGCGGCCATCGAGTTGCGCAGGAAGGAGCGGATGAAGCGGGGATTCTCGTTCGCACCCAGCAGCCACTCCCGCGAACCGTCATAGGCTTTATTGCGGCCGTAGATGCCGTCCACATCTCCGTTCGCATGGTGGGAGATCGCCACGTCGTATCTCCGGATGTGCTGCGGCCGCAGCAGCGGATAGACCGAGAAGTCGCCCCGGTACCGCCAGTCGCCGACCAGCACGTGCGTGAAGTCGTCGTAGGTGTAGCTCCCGAACGGGCTGAGTTCCTTCTCGGAGGCGAGCCGGGCGCGGGAGTTCTCCACCAGCTCCAGCCCCGCCACCGGCAGGCCGCCGATCGCCCGCCCCTTGAAGAAGCGCCACTTCACGAAGAAGTCCTCGAAGTAGTAGTATCGGCGGATGCACTCCAGTGCAAAATCGTTCGCGTCGTCGGTGATTCCGCAGTCGTTCCACGACCGCAGCCACTCCGTGATCGGCGGACAGTCCACCCACCGCTGCACCAGCTTCCCGTCGCTGTCGAACTCGATGCGGTAGACGTAGAGTCCGAGGCCGTACATGATGCGTACCTGCTTCTCGATCACTTCGGGCAGCAGCCGGTTGCTCTTGATGTTCTCGCGGATGTCGGTGATCTCGGTATCGTTGACGCCGCGAGTGAGGACGTTGTAACCGGATACCTTGACCAGATGCCCGGTGCGGAGCGAGGCGGGCGTTCGGCCGAAGAGGCGGCCTTCGAGGTCGGCCATCGAGTCGCCGCCGAACTGGAAGGTGAGCACGCTATTCTCGTTCACGCAGTAGCCGAACTTGTCGTTGTGTCTTACAGCCATTCTATCTTGCGTAGTTTGAAGTTATCCTGGGGGAATCCCATAAAGCGGATCAGGATGCGGTAACAGGTCTTGCACTCGCCTCGCGCGTCGGTGAAGAGGAAGTAGTTCTCCGAATCGACCCAAAAGCGATCGCGCGGCAACTGCGCCCGCACCTTGCATCCGGCCACCACCCGCAGCGTGGCCGAGGCTTCGCCCCTGACCCGATTGTAGGGAAAGAAGGCGATGGTGAAGGTACCGTCCGGCACCTTCGACACCTCCCGCGCCAGCCGCAGCGCCTCTATGCCTCCCATGTTGTGCATCCCGACAGCGAAGATAGCCGACCGTCCGCCCGACCGAAAGGACACCGGCGGGGGATTATGGCCTCGCCCGGCGGCCTTATTCTCCTTCTCGGCGCGTTTCCGGTGCGAAGCGAGAAGCGAGCCGCAACGCCATGACTCGGACGGGGTTGTCATATTTTCAGCCTCGGCCGGGGCCGTGCACACACTTTTTCGGAATTAGCGGGGCGGCTGTTTTTCTTCGTTTGCGTTTTTGTTATGCGGCCTTTTGAAAGGAAACAAGCCTGCAAATCAACCCTTTGCCCCTGTTTTCGTTATCGATTCGGCCGATTATTGCGGGTTCGGCGGAAATTATTCGGTTACAGGACGATATTTTCCGGCAGCTCCGGGATATTTTGCATCTCGGCGGGCAGTTTGTTTCCGTACAGCCCGAAAAGCAGGTATATCAGGGCGGAGGGTATCTGTGTCGAGAGGCCGGCCTGGTATTGTATCGGCACCTTGACCTCGGAACTCTTGTCCAACTCGATACGGCCGTCGGCGCGCTTCTTGAGCGGCGCCAGCGGCAGGGCGGACTTGAGCATGGGGCATTCGTTCTCGTCGATCAGGATGCGGGGCAGACCTTTGTACCGGTTCGAGAAAAGGATGGCCATCAGTTTGTACTGCTCGTAGTGGTAGATTGTCCGTTGCCCCTCGTTCATCAGCCGCACCCGGTAACCGTGGTTCTCCAGTTCCCGCTTGAGCAGCCGGGCGTCGGTGGTAATCTGCTCCTGATCCTCGCGCCGCTTGTTCCCGGCGCGGTCGTAGTACAGCAGGATCTCCACGCTCTTGTCGTAGTCCTCGCCGTAGAACTCGTCGAACTTGTTAGCCAGCTGCACCTGATCCCACGGGGAGTAGACGAAGAACTCCTTCTGAATGCGGCACTCGTTCATCCGTTCGTCCTGCTGAGCGACGACGACGGACTGGAACGAACCGGGGTCGTAGCCGAGAATCAACGGTTCGGAGCGCCGAAAATACTTGAGGTAGGAGGCGGTCAGGCGGAAGTCGTCGCCCAGGTCGAACGACAGGATGGACGAATAACGGTAGCTGTCCGAGTAGCAATGCACCTCCGGCTTGAAGTTGCAGAAGAACATGTTCACCACGCGCCGGATCCGGATGTTGCAGATGGACGACAGGAACTCGTCGGCGCTCAGACTCTCGTACTGGGTCTGGAAGAACTTCGGGCCGAGAAAGTCCTTGTTGGCGAACGACGAGGCACGGATGTAGTAGCTTTGGTTCCGGCGCATCTCGTTCAGAATGGGCTTCCAGATTTCGACACGGTGTTTCAGGCGGCGCTGCTCTTCCTGAAGCCGGGCGATCGTCAGGGGGTTGGTCTCCGACCGGATCGCGTTATTCACCTCGAACAACCGCCCTAATGCCTTATCGTGATGCAGGGCGGCGTTCACGATGTCGCAGATCACCTCTTCATCGACGTACCGTTCGTATTCTTCGTACCAGTTGTCTTCGCCGAGGTCGAGCCGGGCGGTGTCCGTAACGCCGGTGATGCCGAGGTAGTAGGGACACTGGCGAATCTTTCCGACGGCACCCCGCAGGGCCGGAAAGACCCTCGACTTGAGGCTCTGCCCCTTTTGCAGCTTCATCTCCTCGATAAAGGCATGGACGGCACTCTCGCCGGCCGAGGACTCCGGCATGTCGCTGCTGACGAGCTTGAGGTGGTGACCGGTGGCAAAGACGAGGCTGTGCTTCGGGTAGGTGATCGGCCGGCGGGGTTTGCAGAAGTGCGAAGGGAGTTTCTTGGCTCCGACCACGTAGTGAATCCCCTCCTCCAGCAGCGGCCGACCGGAGGCGGTGGGCTGCGAAAAGGCAGCCCGGATGTTGGGGATAATGTTGGTCATCAGGGCCACGTAGGTCTTATGCACCATGAACGACACCTCGCCGGGCATGGCGTCCGCCACCCGGATCATCCGCGGGGTGATGATCCCTTCGGTCTTACCGGTGGCGCGGGCCACCTCGGCGATAATCACGTTCGTGTCGATGCAGTTCACCCGCAGCTGCATCCGGTTCATGTATTTCTGCTCCAGCTCGGCGATCTTATCGTGGGTCATCGTCCATCTCGTTTTGAAGTTCGGTAAAGGGTACATCCTCGATTTCGGCATCTTCACGCAGGCGTCTCTTTTCCGGTTCCGGAATATCCAGCGAGTCGATGATCTTGGCGTAGATGCCGTCGTTGGCCTTGCGGGCGATCTCTTTCTTGGAACGGCTGGTGAAGCCGAGATCTTCGGGGGTGATCTCGTTCGACATGACGTAGACCACGCCCAGCGAGGCCTGTTTGTCTGCGGCAGTCGCCTGCAGGCGGCACTCTTTCGCTTTGTCCATGCACCGCTCGGCGATGTCGACCCGGCCTTTGGCCAGCGCGACTTTCACCAGATCCTCGAACTTGTTGGCGTAGTCCCGCAGCCAGACGTTTTCGGCCACGTTACAATCGACGTCGAAATAGTTCAGGGCGGCATAGATCCGGCTCTTGGCGGTGTTGATGTTGATCTCCACGCCCTGTTCGGCTTTGGTACGCACCTGCAGCCGCTTGGCCGCGCGGGTGATGTTCCGCTCGGTACTCCAGATCTGCATGGCGAAGACCATCTGATTGATGATCCGCTGCAGCTCCGGCGGGATCACGGTGGTCTTGCCGGTGCGGATGAACTCATCGATCACGTCGGGGTGAATGCTCCCTATCTTCTCCAGATTATCCATAACGTCAGATTCCGAACAGGTCGGCCAGCAATTCGTTGGCTCGCTGTTCCTGTTTGCGTTCGTCCAGCTTGGTGATAGCCTCGACGTCGCCTTTCTCGGCGGCGCGGGCCAGTTCCACGTTGGTGTTGTAGTCCATCATGGCCTTGCCGTTGGCATACGACTCGTAGACTTTCGTTTCAGGTCGGGTGAACTCGTCTAAAAAGGCCTCCCGCTCGGCGGCGGGGATGCGCAGCAGGGAGGCGATCTGGGCGGGGGTGTGCCCGATCGCTCCCATGTCGCGAATCCGCTTGAGTATCTGTTCGTCGATCGTCATTGTGCGGCCGCCTCCTCGTAGCTCAGTTTCTTGCCGTTTCGCAGCAGGTAGACCTCACCGCTGCCCACGGCGTCGATATACCGGGCCACGGTGGCATCGACGAACTTCTCCAGCAGTTCCATCGTATAGCAGACCCGCTTGTGCTGTTCGCAGGCCATCAGCATAGAGCCGCTGCCGCAGAAGAGATCGACCACCACGTCTCCCTCTTTCGAGCTGTTCAACAGCGGATAGGAGATGAGCGCCACCGGTTTCATGGTCGGGTGGATGTCGTTGCGCGTCGGTTTGTCGTAGTGCCAGACGGTGGACTGCGAACGATCGGCATACCAGCGGTGCCCCTTCCCCTCTCTCCAGCCGTACAGTACCGGTTCGTGCTGCCATTGGTAATCCTGACGCCCCATCACGATCGAGTTCTTGACCCAAACGCAGCACTGGGCCAGCTTGAACCCGGCCCGCGCGAAGTTGCGCCGAAAGGCCAGCCCCTCGCTGTCGCTGTGGAATACGTAGATCGCTGCGCCGGGCTTGTCCACGGTATACATGTTCTTGAACGTTCGGAAAAGGAACTTGTCGAAAGCGTCGTCCGACATGGAGTCGTTGGCGATTGTCAGCGCATCCTCTGTCTTTCCCTCGTACTCGACGTTGTAGGGCGGGTCGGTGATCAGCAGGTCGGCCCGGCGGTCGTTCATCAGGGTGGCCACGGCGGCCGACGAACAGGAGTCGCCGCACATCAGCCGATGCGGGCCGAGTAGCCAGATGTCGCCGGGACGGGTGATAGCCCGTTCCGGAAGGTCGGCTTCGGCATACTCTTTCTCCAGATCAAGCTCGTCGAGTTGTTCGGTGAGGGTCATCTTGGTGTCGAGCTTCAGGTCGAGCGCTTCCGGTTCCACGCCGAGATCGAGATTGAACTGCGAAAGCGACTCGGAGGTGATCTGGTACTTCTCGAACAGGATGGTGTCCGGATTCTTCTGCGCGAACTCGGAATTGTAGGCGGCGATCTCCTCGACGGCCTCTTTCTTGTCGGCGGCGTAGATCGGCTCGTAAGGTATCTCCGGAATATCCATCCCGCGGTTCCGCAGGTGCATGAGGGCTTTTTTGCGCTGATGGGCGTCGATGATCCAGAGCTTGCCGTCCGGATCGCGCCACGCCTTGAAGGAGTATTTGAAGCCCCGTGTTACGATGATCAGCGCGAGTTTCATCATCTTCTCCTCGTCGTGGAGCTTGAAGTCTTCCTGCAGTTCGTGGAAGTCGTCCAGCGGGGCAGTCGGCAGGTGGCCGAGGTTATGAACCTGTATTTGCATGGGATAGTATTTTTTTGAAAATGGCGGCACGCTGTTCGTGGCGCGTTTTGTAGCGGCGGGCCTCTTCGATCGCTTCGGCGGTGGCCCCCCGGCGATTCATCCGCCCGATGTAGCGGCGGATGTTGTTGCGGCAGTTCTCGTACTGCCGGATGAACCGGTCGCGGTCGCTGTTCCAGAGCGCGAGCAGCTCTTCGTAATCGGCTCGGTTCTTCAGATAGGGATGCTCGTTCAGGAAGACACCCCGGTCGTTCAACGACTGGAGTTCGCGAAAGCAAAGAAGGTTCTGAATGCGCAGCTCGGCCATCTCCTTGACATCGCTGTCGGTGGGGGCTGTGTCGAGTCGTTCATCCAGAACCTTCATCTGGCGATAAGTCCGGATACGGTCTTCGTAGATCACGAGGGCCGTAGCCGTGTCAGGGTCTTCTAAGCATCCCCAGCGGATCTTGGGGTACTCTTGCTCTTTGAGGAGCTTTTTTTTTCGCTGGGTGCCGATGCGGTAGCAGCCTCGGGGGCTTTAGCCTGTTCCTCCTTTTCAGCCTTGATCCGGGCGGCCTCTTCCTCCTCAGCTTTCAACCGGGCTTCCTCCTCTGCCTTGATCCGGGCGGCCTCTTCCTCCTCGGCTTTCAACCGGGCCTCTTCTTCGGCCTTGAGGCGGGCAGCTTCTTCCTCTTCTGCTTTCAACCGGGCTTCCTCCTCAGCCTTGATCCGGGCGGCCTCTTCCTCCTCAGCTTTCAACCGGGCTTCCTCCTCTGCCTTGATCCGGGCGGCCTCTTCGGCCTCTTCCTTCAGACGGGTAGCCTCAGCTGCGGCTCGCTCCTTCACGGCTGCGAGGGTACGACGATGACGAACGATCTCCTCTTCGGTCGCGAAGTCGAGCAACGCGAACAAGATCGAGGAGGCGTCCTGCAGGCGGTTGAAGACACCACGCTTGAGCAGGTGGTGCTGGGGAGCTTTCTGTTTCAGAAGCTCCCGGTCGGCTTCGAGATGCGTTACACCGAGAAGCCGATCGTGAGCGTTTTTCTTTGCGATAAAATCCATAACTATGAATTAAGCTGTTTGAACACGGGTGCCGGCGACTTCGACCAGCCGGGTCGGATCCAGCACACGGAAAGTGATGGAGCTGCCGGTCTTCGCCGTCCACGTCGCTCCACCCTCCAGTACGAATGCCGCTCCGTCCTCGATGGTGGCTGCGTTATCCGAACCGGCGCCGGTAACGGTGATCGTCCGCCCCTTGTCGCTATCGGTCAGCCCGCTTACTTTGATCACCGGAACAGCTTCGGTCGTGCCGTTCGGCAGAATATACCGGTCGTTGTTGGCGACGATCGCGAGAGTATCGGTGTCAGCCGCGAGCGATACCGGTTCCGAGCGGACGATGGCGCCGACGTATTTGTACGGCTGCCGCCAGGTCGTATTCTCGAATGTGAAAGTCAAACTGCGCTTCTCTTTGTTGTTGGCCCGTTCCGACGTCTTCAGGATCATCGGCTTGCAGGGGTTACCCATCACGAAGTAGTTGTCCGACTCGCACTCCCGATAGATGATCACGAACTTCCCGCCGGTGAACTCTTCCATGAAGTCCAGCAGCTTGTCCCGGTTCCCGGACATCTGGATGACGAACGTATTCGTATTGCTGGTCGTGAAGTCTCCCTTCTCGCTCTTTCCGTCGTCCGTCGGAATGTCGTGCGCCTCGAAGTAATACATGACCTCGCCGATCTTGAGCGGAATCGTGCCGACCTCCCGATTGGCATTCGGTTTCGGAAAGGGTACGTTCTGATCTACCTGACTCAAGTGAACGAGCCACACCTGATAGGCGATCTGTCCGCCGGCGGCATCTTTGTCCGAGGTGTCTTCGATGTCGCCGATCAGCGTCATGCTGCCGGCCAGAACCGTGCCGCCGCTCACCGTCAGCGCATCGGGCAACAGGGTCGTGTCGAAGGCTGCGGCCGCCAGTGCGGTACCGGCGAAAAGGCCGAACACCACGAGAAACAGGGTCAGCATCAGTTTGTGTTTACGAGCCATGTCCATTTTATGCGCACGGATGGCCCGTTTGATGGTTTGTTTTTTCATATGTCGATGAATTTTTAGGTTAAAAGGGAGCCGCCGAACGGCTCCCTGGCATCGTTTCGCCGCCTATCGGCCGCCCGGCACGTTAGGCTGGAGAGCCTGATTGATGGTGCGGGTACCACCGACGCAGCGCTCCAATTCCCGGAACTTATCGCCGTCCGCATTCAGGATCACCATCAGGTAATCTCCCTTCTTGGTCGGAGTGAAGGCTTCGGTCAAGTCGGCAAACTTGTCCGCTTTCGCAATGGTCTGCGGCTGGGTTTCGTCGCCGACTTCGATCATATAGGCCACGCCGGGTTTTGCTCCGGTGATGTCGGTGATCGCTTTGGCCGCCGTGTTCTCGCCGGTCACATAGTGCCGGATATCGCCGCTGACGGTCACCGTTTCGGCATCGGCTTCCAAAGTGACGCACGGTTTGTTGCAGAAGATCTCCTGATCCTCGAACCCGTGTTCCGCCCGGTCGGCTTTCGTCTTAAACGGTTTACCGGCATAGGTAGCCGAGGTTCCCTCTTTCCAGATGCTCCATGCCTTGACGTCTTCCATGTCGGAATCGAACTGCACGGCGTGCATCTCACCGGCGGTCAGCTCGATCGATTGGATGTTGCCCGGCTTCTGCACCCAGATGAACGGCAGCGTCTTCCCATACGGACACCAGCGGATTCGGTTCTGATGGTCGGGAACGACATCGCCCTGCGGCCCGGTAAAGTCGTTGTCCTTACCGTAGATATCCCGAATCCCGGCTTTCCACATGGCCCGGTGGTTGGCATTCAGGATAACCTCGTATTTGTCGAGATCCGGAACACGTTCGGAGAGATACAACAGGAAATTGGTCACGCAGGCCACCATCGTCGAACCGCTCGTATAACCGGAGAATGCAGAATCGTCCACCAGTGCGATCTTACCTTCGTTGTAATACCGCAGCAAAGTGTAGTAGACCCCGGTGCCGGCGTTCAGCGTATGGCCCGACTTGCCGTCTTCGGGTTTCACGTAGATGCCGAGCACCTTCCGCTGGTTCTGTTCTTCGATCAGCTTGGTCGAGATGTTCAACATCGCCCATTCGATCATCGTCCACTTGATCGGATCGGAGCCCTCCGTATTCAGATAGCCGATGTATTGACGCTCGATCTCCTTCATGGAGTTGAACAACGTCTTGAACATCGCGTCGTCCACGTAACAGATCTCCGGCTGCAACTCGACGTTGCCTTTCCAGATACCGCCTTTCTGATAGGCCTGCGAGAAGTCCCCGAAGAAAGCGTTAACCATCACTTCACGGTCTTGTACCCCGAAGCGACGCGGGAAGATGTCGTAGACGTGCTGGATTTCGGCCAACCGGGCAATCAACAGGTCGGTACGCCGGGTCAGATACTGGTCGCCCAGTCCTTTCGGATCAATGCCGATGCTGACGCCTTCGGCCAACAGGGCCGGATTGAGCAGATTGGCCTGCCGCAACTCGTTGATACGATTGGCAACGATACCGGCGTATTCGCTGAGCTGCGCCCGGAACGCGTTACCGATCTCTTTCTCCATGACGGCGTTGAGCGGTTGCGTCAGAGCGAGAGCCGGATTCAGCGCGATCCGGTTGTACCGCCGCGACATCGAGAAGATCGGATGTTCGATGCCACAGAAATAGGCTTCGGTGTGGCCGGGGCCGTTCGGCGACAGAGCCGAGCCATTGACGGTGGCCGGTTTGTCGGGCAAGGTCTGCCGGCTCATTTCGCGGAGTGCGCCGGCGATGGCATGTGCCGCATCGACGACGGAGTCGGTGCGCTGAATCGGGGTGGCAGCATCTCCGGCCGGGGTACTCTCGTTGTCATTACCGCCACTGGCTTCGGCGAGGGCGGCATTCAGGATGGCCAAGGCGGCGGCGTTGTCCGCTGCCTCTTGAGACGGATCGCCGGCAATGGAGGTTTTTGCTTCCTGCTGCCGCTGGAACTCGGCCTGATCGTCGGCGAGTTCGGTGCCGTACTCTTTGCGGTACGCTACCCGAATGGCCTTCCAGTCGGCAGTGGTCATCTCCTGATTCCGAGCCTTGTCCACCATCTTGAGCGAGATGAACACGGCTTTCAATTGTTCGATGAACTTCATGTTGGTTAGATATTGGTTGATATTTGGTTGCTGTCGCGTACACTGACGCCGAGGTCATAGGCTTCCCGCAGCGCGGCGCTCAGATCGGGCAGGATGCCGTCGATCAGACCGAGTTCCTGTGCCTCAGAGGCAAAGAAGATTTCCCCCCGGAATACAGGATGATCTTCGGGAAGGTCGTTCAGCTGCGGCCGACCGGCACGCACATTCTTCTCGAACTGCTGCTGGAGCGGGTCGAGCATGGTCTTGATGTACTCTTCCGGCTTGCCGTCGAGCAGATCGTTCACTGTCTTGTTTTTGCGATCCGAACGGGTGGCATAGGCTTCCACCATTTTGATACCGAGCTGCTCGTAGTAACCGTCCAGATTGATCCCGGTGGTCAGGGTGCCGATACTGCCGATGATGTCGTTTTGCGTAAAGGCTTTGACAACGGTCGCCTGACTGGCGAGATAGTAGGCTGCCGAACAGCACTGGTATTCGATAAAGGCGTAGATGGGCTTTTTACATGCGCGCATCGCCTCGGCCGCCACGTCGAGCAGCCATGCGACGCCCCCGCCGGAATTGATGTGCAGAAAATGGGCGAGCACGTTCGGCATGGCGTCGGCCGCCTTCAGGTTATTCAGAAAACCGGTGGTCGAGAACATCTCGCGCCAGCCATAGCCCCAGTCGTAATAGAAGGAGGGATGAGAGAGGATCATCCCGGAGATGGGATGGTAGAATACGAACTCTTTGTCAGCGGTGATTTCCGAGAGGTCGAATGTTACGGCAATATCGCTGTCCGACAAGGCCGGAAGAGTCTTGACGACGCTGCGCGGGTCGAAGGCGGGCGGCGGGGTGTTGGCATGGAGAAGACTCTCGACGATGAAACGGTCGAGAAACTTCGGTTCGACAAGCAGATGGGAGTCGATCAGCCGGGCGAGAGAGAAGACCATTTTTTTATTGCAAAAATCCGCTTCTCCGGCTGGAGAGTAAAGGACTAACCGTGCAGGAGCGGCCGTAGGGATTTGCAGCTCATCTCGAGCGAAACGGTCTCGGCGCGGGGTATCACAACCACCTGAACGGGGATATCGATCGTACCCCACGAATGAAAATCGGCGCCGTCGTGCAGCCATACCTGTGCCCGGAACCGAGGAATCAGCGACAGGAGCGTCTCGGCCTCCGCGCGCGGTACGGCGATCTTGAGGAACTGGTCGTACAAGACTCCCTGCGTGGAGGTCTTCGCCTCTTCGTCGAACGAGACATCCGAATAGGTCGTCAGGGTCGACGGTTCACCGATCTGCCGGTTCCGGATGGGGGCGATCCGGACAAGGGACGAAAATTCTCTTTTCATAGCGGGCGGCTTGCTTTATTTTCAACAGTTTTTGGTGAAAATCGCGGCAAAATAATGTAAGGTGTTGATATACATCACAATGCGACTTTATTCATGATCCGACGCACTTTCCGGACAGCATAATTCGCCTTCTGACGCAAAGTTTCGTGCAGCTGAGTACGGGTTGAAACCTCATAGCGGTAGAACTTTTTCTTGAGGGTTTCGATGTCACCGCGGAAGAGGGTTTCCATCCCGTACTCATGGATGAAGGCTTCGATGGCGTCCTTGACCTGAAACCCGCAAACCCGGGCGGTGCTGCAAAAAGCGGTGAAGTCGTTATCGAACTCGCGCTTGAGGGTGGCATTGATCTGCGCCTCCGCATGAGGTGTCAGGAAGAGAGCCTTTCCCCGGTGAGGATCGCTGTACTTGGATCGTGAGAGCCGGATGGCCACTGCGCTGTCGTCCGGATCCGGCGCGGAAGGCAATATCCGATCGGCATGGGATACGAGACTCGTGATCGCCATTCCGGTCAGACTCCGACTGTCGACCAAACAATATCCGTCGTCCTGTCGCGGAAAGCGACCGACGAAGTAACACCGCAGGATCGGGTCTTTGATATGCAAGGTTAATTCCATGATAACGATCACTCTTTGATAAAGTTACTGCTATTTCTCCGCAATGGAAAGACTTCAACGCAGCCTCCTTACAAGTAAAAATCGGCGTTGGATTTCGTAAGGGCACTCCCGGCCGCTTGCGGCCCGGCGGTAGTTGCATAGGTTACGGAGGGGCAAAATCGGCCCAAGTTTGTAACCGGCCTCGGATTCGTTTGACAACCAAATCATTACATGGTTACAGCCATTTGCTGAGTTTGTAACCGTTTGATACCCAAATGCGAAATTTTCCGATCCGTTGCAAAAAAGTTGTAACCCGGCCTTTCGGAAAGCGATCCGGGCTCTCTCTTCAGGTTACATCTCTTTTTAGGTTACAACTTTTAAATAGAGTTGTAACCAAGTTGTAACCGAATAACTCGCAAGCCGACAAACATATATAGGTTACAGTTACAGGTTACGATTGTTTTTTCATATTCGGGGGTCGGGGGCCGGGGAAAATCGGGGTTTCCGTTGGATTCCGTAGGAGACAACACCCAATGTACCCGACAATAGGTGTCTCGGAACAGGTCGCGTTCTGGCGACCTGTTCCGGGACTCTGTAACGTTGCTACGCAACGAAAAACGGACGACTTTACAGTCGTCCGTCTCTTGCAGAAAAGGTTGTTCATGGAACCTGAATCAGCACAATATCGAGCGAGGTCTCGAATTGCGGCGACAAGCGGCCCGTATCGAGCTGATGTGTGGTGTGGTAGCCGGGATTCTCGAACGATTCCACCGTGAAAGTCTCTTCCGTGATTTTCGTTACAGTACCCAGCCGGGCGACACCGGCACTGTCCGGTCGTGTGCGGACGGCATGGCCGACACTGAGTTTAGACGGATCATAGGGAATCATCCCTTCGTTCAGCATACGGATAACGCTCTGACAACGCTCCCGAAATCCTTTGTCGTATCGCTCCAGCTCGGCCGCCTTCCGGATACCGCGCCGAACGGTTTCCTGATCCCGATGATAGAGGAGTCCGATCGCGGAGTTGTCCAATCCTTGTTCACTCCGAAGCCGAAAAGCCAGAAAACGGGCAAAAGCGGCGCGCTCCTTGCGCGTCTCGGCCCGCAGCATGACCGGATCGATGTCGAAGACCCGGGCGACGACAATGTCTATCAAATCATATTGTGTGTTCATACCGATCATAGGTTAGAATGGCAAGTCCGGGGTGTCCGGCGGCACCGGTGTAGCGATCTCTGTCTCAAGATCGAGATCATTCGGATTGGTAGAGATGTAGAACAGCTCGGTAACCTTGCCGTCGATTTTCTGCATGATCCGACCGTCTTTCGTATTGGCGATCCGATCCGGGTTCAATACAAAACCGTGATACTTGGCCCATGCGGCCAGATGGGTCTTGAACCGCTGAGCATTGTATGACTTCCGTTTGTTCTCCGATATCCCGCTGTTCTCCATGAAGTGCTGGAATGCGGCCGCTCGACTGAACAAAGTATCGAGATAGGCGCATTCTGCATCCGGAGCCGAACGGGCCGGACGGGGGCCGTTCGCTGCCTCCCACACTTGGAAATAGTCGTCCGCCCACTTCAGGAAGTTCTCTTCACGGCCGAGACCCTCGCTCATCTCGCGGCGCAACTGCCGGCGTTCGAGGTTCTCCATCGGCGGCTGTATCTTGTCGAAACGCATCTGCAGCTGGATGCAATAGGCGATGAAATTGTAGAACTCGATCCACTCGTCTTCCGTAAAGTCGGCATAGAGCTGCCGGCCGAATTTCGATAGCGGCGACCGGGTCTCCTTGTAGTCGTTGAACTTGGTCTTCTCGTGGTAATAATCCGAGACGCCGCAATTCAGGAGGCGGGCCATCGTACTGGAATCGGTATTCGGCAGTTCGAAGTTCGAGGAGATAATCATTTTCCCGCTGTCCTCATAACTCAGGACAAAAGGCGAGGTGTGCTTGCTGTTCACCGTCCGGTTCCCGGTCGTCTGGGTATAGAAAAAGGTGAAGTTGCCGAACTCCGCGAGGTCGTCCACCTCGATCACGTCGTGAAATTCAGTCAGACCGTCATAGATGAACTGAAACTGGTTCTTGTCATCGAGATTGCGACCTTCGATATAGAAATGCTGCCGCACGTATTTGAGCGCCTGACTGACCAGTGATTTCCCGGAACGGCCGGAGGATTTCCCGATTTCCGAGATCTTCGTGTCCTGCAGAAAGACGATCCACGGTTTCCCCTGATTTTTATACTGGGCCGCCAGATAACCGAGACAGAACATCACGTTGGCCAATGCCAGCATTTCTTCCCGCTGCTCGGTCTCCGTCAGTTCCTGCCCCTCCTCCTGCTCTTTGCGCCAGTGCATCCGGGTTATATCCCGCAGGAAGTCCGTGAAGATGAACCCTTCGCGGAATTGGACATCGTAGCGGTCGATCTCCGGCATCAGCGCAATCTCAGCGGCTACAGCCTCCCGCTCTTCGATCGATGTAGCGGCTGCCTGCCGATCGAGCAGAGCCTGATACGGCGGGGTGGCATTCACCTCCACGGGCTGACGGTCGAGCAACGATATATTCCGCGGTATCACGTGCGAAATCACCTCGTTCTTGATGGTGATGGCTCCGAGAATGTGGTTCGGTACCTCTTCGTGCTTGATGCGTTCGACGGCGGCCCGGGAAATACGCAACGAGGCGTTGCGGAAATGCAGATACTCATACTCCTTCGATACGTTCCGGAACTCGATCTCGACATTATCCATCGTGTCGATATTGGCCTCCGATATCTGGTTCGAGGTGTTCAGTTTGTTCAGTATGGCGATCTCGTCGGTCAGGTTCTTGCTCTTGATCCAGTTCTTGGTAAATCGTTTTACGATTCGTTTGATGCCGTCCGGCGGAATCAAATCGACCACCTTGCCCTTGATCCAAGCATAGCAGTAGTCGGTGTTTTTCATGTGCCGATATTCCATCTGGTAGAAGCCGTTAGCCTTGAGGAAGAAGTAGAAATACTCCATGTTGATGGAATACTCGCCTTTTTCACTGCGGCTCCAGAACTTCACCTTTCGGGCTTTGGCTTTCCGGTAGATGAACTGCTTGCGGGTCTCCTCTTCGCTTTCCCCGATCAGGTTGATGAAGTCCTTGAGGTCTTTGCAAGGATTACCCCGGAAATCTTTCTTCGTACCAAGCCACTCCGGCAGCTCGATGGTCAGCAGGTCGATGTATTTGACCGCATTCTTAAGCGCCATCGCCCGACCGGTTGCGTCCAAATCCATGATCTGATAATGATTGACACAGAGGTCGTCGATCTCCTTGTACTCGTCATAGGTCAGCTCGGCCGTCTCCGAGTTCAACCAATAGACATGGAAACCGAGACTGTGCAGATTCAGCGCGTCCGATTCGCCACTGCATCGGAAGATGTCTTTCAGACGAGCGTTCGCCTTTTCCGGAGGTGCGATGGTCTCTTCTCCGTCCTCGTCATCACTGACCAGCTCGTTCTTGGCCGCCTGTAGCTGTCGAAGCCCATAGATGTAGTTTTTCGGCTTCCGGCCGACGTACAGAAATCGATTCTTCTTCTCCAGATCATGAGGCCGATAGAGTTTCTGAAAATCTCCGTAGTCGAAGACGAACATGGGATAGTCTTCGGTCGCGATGAACTTGTGGACAACGTCTCGTTTATGTTTCTCGCTGAAAGAGCAGTACTCATACTCTTTCAGTACCCGGCAATTGAAATCCTGCAGTGTCTCTTTGGTCACATACCGACCAAAGGCTTCGAGGTCTTTCCGGGTTATCTCGCTCTCTTCTTTGTAGACGAAGTTGTAACGACCTTTTACATCGTCCGGCCCCATCTCCCGCATTTCGTAGTCAGGCCGCCAACGCGGACGTTGCCAGCCGGAACCGCCGACCTCATGACGAACGATCACCTCTTCGACGAACTTCAGTGCTTCGTAATAGTTCAGGTTCTCCCGGTACATCACGAAAGCAACACCCTTCAGACTATTCACTTCATCCTGATTGCCGAAGTCGGTGATCCGCCAATAGCCCTGATAGTAGGTGATCTGGGCGGAAGCGGTCTTCTCGTCCCTCACCTTGATCTTCATCGGAGGCCGCTTGCCGAAATCGTAATCACGGTAGTAGTACCGGAATATATCCTTGCCGCCGTCGGTCTCTTGGTATAGTTTATCTTCGTCTATATAGCGCATGTCAGTCTTTCTTGAATGTCCAAATCTCTACGAGCTCTTCGACCATGTTCTCATATCGGGTACGCAACTGTTCCAATAGAACTTCCTTATCGACTCCGTATAACACGTAGGCCAAAGCCTCGAACTCCGCGCTGGAGGTGTATATCGTCCGACGGCAGACCAACGTGGCGATTACTTCCTCTTTCGTGTACGGATTGACCAATTTATAGGGCAACCCCAATCCACGGCCGATACCGGCGCAATCTATACCGCCTCGTTGATAAACGGGCTGCAGAATGGCAAAATAATCATGCCGGGGAATGCCGTGCCTAATCTCGTTCATCGCTAATCGAACAGGGTTTTGAGGGCTGTCAGACTTTCGGCAGTCAGCGCCTTGCGCACGGCCTTTTCATGTCGCAGCTGCTGTTCGATCTCCAGATAACGATCGAAGTCGGTGCCGGTCTTCTCGGCCTTGAGTCTCAAATCGGCCAACTCTTTCTGCAAAGCGATCGTCCGCTCGAATGAGCGTTCCCGTTCGTCGTAGTTGATATACCGCTTGTGGAAGTACTCGTAAAGGGCATCATAGCACTCTTGCTTATATCTTATGATATTGTCTCGTGCATCTTCTTTTACATTGTCCGGATTGATGGAGAATATCCAACCGAACACATATTTCAGTGGAAGACATAACATTTCTCGTTGCTTCCCATCTGCACCAACTGTTACCCTCAGGGTAACGGTTGAACTTAAAATTGTGTCCGATTTGATCTTGTCGGACTGTCGAGGAAAGGCTATGCCTAATGCTTCGCATATCGGCTTGATGGGGACGCACATATCGGAGGTAACGACGATCTCGATGTGGTTGATGGTGGTGATAATCGTGTCTTTCATTATGGTAGAGTGTTAGTTGGTAGCAGTTTTTCAAGTTGGATCAGCAGTCGGCGGAAAGCGACCTGCTCGGCCGGCGGGAGGTCGTTCAATATCCGCATCAGGGCGGTGTGGAGCGTCTCAGCCTCCTCGTGGCTCATCTCCAGTATGCTGATCCGTCCGGAGGCATCAAGATCGGGGTACATATATCTACTTGTTTGATTGTTGTCGTTTGCCTCCTCTGTTTTGTCTCTTGAAAGGAACGCTTTTGCGCAATTTCGCTTCACGTTGCAATTCTTTGAAGTCCAGTCTTAGAACTTTCTTGAGCGGCATTCGCCGATCCGGCCCAAGTTCAATCAACTCTAACCGGATGTAGGTATAGAGCGTTTTCAGAGATATATGCAGTACTTGAGCAATGGCAACCGTATCAATCCGCGTCGCCAAAATTTCTTCCGCTTCTACATATCCCAAGTCTTTCAGCAGGTCGTCGATACGAGCCATACCTTTCCTGTCGATATATGGAGTCAAATCGATCGCATTCATTTTTCGAACATTTTTGTGCGATGGGCGAAATCGATGAACTCTTCCGTTGAATGAAAACCGAGTTTGCGCAATGCGTTTTTTCGGTGATTGCGCACTGTATGTACAGACAAGTAGAGATGGTCTGCAATCTGATCGGCAGACTCGTTTCGAAAAATCAGCTCCATCACTTGCAGCTCTCGTTCAGACAACGAAGTGCAAAAAGTCGGATGGCAAATAACATGGTAATACTTACACTCGGCCTTGAGTGGGCATGATACATCCTCAAACAGACAATTCCCTTGTTCATCGATATCCGGATGACTTTCGTTCGTGCCGAAACAACAATTCGCAATTCTCCGGGCGCGTAAAAAGTCGTAGTACTTCCGATTGCGAGAACTGGCAGCATACTCCCGACAGAGCGCAGCGTATTGTTCCGGATAGAATGTCTCGCTCATCCGCAACAACTCCTCGATAATCTCTCGATCATCTTCAGTCAGCTGCCGCGCAACAGACTCCCCGACTATTTGGAACATTGCTTCGCCAGTTCTGGGGTCAGTAAAAAACTCAATGCGTTTCATGCTCAGTGGGGAATAGTTCTTGTTCCGTAGTGCCCAACTCCTTTGCGATAATGGATTGTGCCAAAGCATCTGGTTTTTGGACACCCATCAACCACATATATACCGTTCTTTCCGATCGCTTGCAGAGTTTGGCGAACCGTAGAACAAACGCTCGTTTAGGTGCCATGGGGGCTTTAGGTGGAAGAGAATCGTAATAGTCCTTGAAAGTCATTTTTTTCGTTTTTTGAGTTTTACTTAGGAACAGACATGCTACTATTCTTATATTTGCCACATCGTAAACTTTACGACACCGCAAACATAACATATTGGATAGTATTATCCAAATAAGAGCGTGTAAATATTCCATTTCATCCAGCAAAACATGAAGCATATCGGCAGCGAAATCAACGCTATTCTTGAGTCTCGGAAGATTGTAAAAAAAAGATTTGCAGAAGAGATTGGCACCACAGAAGCGAACCTTCATAAGATCCTTCACAAAGCATCCATTGACGCTGCATTACTATCCAAAATAGCAAGTCATCTACAAGTCCCTGCTGCTTATTTTTTTGACGAAAACATTGTGATTCATCCTGCCGAAATCGGACATAGGGTCTCAGGGTCTCAAAATAAGGTGGAGGGAGACATTCATTTGGCAGCTTGCGAAGATGAATTGGAAAAAGCACAAATGCAGATCCAACAGTTGCAAGCCGAGATTGAAAGCAAGAACTTGCTGCTCGAAGAGAAAAACAAAATGATCGCAGAAAAGGAGCGTTTGATTGGTGTATTGATGGAGAAAAGATAAGATGTCGATCGGTTTCTATCTGAAATACAAGGATCGGGAATCTACCCCGATTATTACCAAGATCGCTTTCAAAGGATCGACCTTTCGGCGAGCAGTAGGAGAAAGTGTGCCTGTACGTTATTGGAATGCCGCCGCTCAACGTTGTAAAGAATCTGCTGAGTTTCGATCCGCCGGCCGCCGAATCAATAAAGTATTGAATGAGATATTTGTCGCAGCGTCGCAGTCAATCGAATATTTCGTAGAGCATCGCTCTATTCCAAGCCAGGCTGAGTTCTGGGAAAAAACAGACTTCTTTCTATCCGGTGGAAAAGCCGTTCCGGACATCCTCTTTACCGATTACTTCCAAGAGTATATCGATCGTTACCGGGGTATTCGCGCGGTATCCACAACCAACAAATATGTAACAGCGATTCGCAAGCTGAAACAATACGAGGCTGTCCGAAAAGTCCGACTGAATTTCGAGCATATCGATATCAAATTTTACCGGGATTTCGAACGATTCATTTACACTCTAAAGCGCGAAGACTCGAATACGCCGTATTCGCTTAACTACTTTGGCGCGCTGATAAAGTGTATTATGGTGGTCTATCGCGAAGCACGGGATACCGACGGCCTCCACAATTTGAACGGAACGGCGCATCGGGAGTTCAAGGCGGTTCAGCGAACGGCGGACACGATTTACCTGACTGTAGAGGAATTGATTCGCATCCACCGCCTTCGGATCACTCCGGAATTGGTGCTGCAGCATTTCCCCAAAGCCGACCAGCGGCCGCAAAATATGGCTCGCCGGATTGCGGGGTATAATGTGGCTAAGAATAAGTTTCTGATCGGTGCGTTCACAGGCTTACGAGTATCGGACTTTAACCGGCTGTCAGAGGTCAATATTCAGGACGATCGCATTCGTATTCGCACCAAGAAGACCGATGCTCATACGGTCATCCCGGTTCATTGGGTCATTCGGGAAATACTCGATTCCGGATTCGACATTGCCACACCGCTCAGCGAGCAAAAATTGAATGAGCACATCAAAGAGGTGTGTAAGTTGGCTGGTATTGACAGCCCGATCGAAATCACCCATTATGCGGGCGGCCGACGCATTACGGAAGTGTCGCCCAAATGGCAATTGGTGTCGAATCACACCGCTCGGCGAAGCGGTATAACGAATATGGTCAAGGCGGGAATTCCGATTGCGGCCGTGATGAAGATCTCCACTCACACAACCGTGAAGTCGTTTATGGCCTACCTGAAAATTTCGTTGGAAGAGAATGCGGATATCTTGGCTGAATCGTCGTTCTTTAAGCAACCGTCAGAGGGGGACTGAAAGGGGGACTAAATTGCGATTTCATGCGCAGAAAAAGGCACAATTCCTTCTCCTACAGAAATCTTAATAGTAAGGGAATCAATTCTTTTCCTTTCTCAAGAGAAATATCGCAGCTCTTGTCCTGGGCACCAACAAAAAGGATCGCTGAATGTCAGCGATCCTTTTTTCTTTTCGAAGCGTGCCTTTCCGCACCTCCGGAACGATCGGTCGGTCTATTTGAACTCTTCCACGATCACCGTCCACTTGCCGTTGACTCCCATCACGTTCAGGTAATAATTCCCGGCAGAGAGATGACTCAAGCTACTCTCCCCCTCTTCCGATTCATTCACCATGACTTCGGGTATGCCGCCGCTGCGCATAATATCCACTCCCTCTTCCACGACGTAAACGCCGAGCATACCGCCGAACTGGCCGGCTTTGAAGTCATAACGCAGCCGAGACTTTCCTTTGCCCAGCGTAAATACATCGGATTTCTTGTCTCCCGAGCCGGTGAGACGTGCCACTTCGGTCCATTGCTTGGGCGTCTCTTCAGCAGCAGCGGTTTCGGTATTTTCGCCGTTTGTCGTCGAAGCGGCAGGGCCGCCGCAAGCGGTCAATGCGACAGAGGCAATCAATGCCCATCCCCATGCGTACATTTTCTTCATTTCGTTTTGTTTTTGGTGAAAAATAATACAGGCCATGACAAATATAATGATTTTTCACTGGCCTGCATCTTTTTCACTCCGAATTTTCTCGCCCGAGAACTGCTCAACCTACCGCTTCGTCACCCGAATCCCCCTGCACCTGATGGGTTTGTTAGACCTTTCGACCGTCTCCTGCAAACAGTTGAACACTTCGGACGACATATTCCCGTCCTTCGGCGAAGCGATGGCCATCCGCCAAACCCCGTCCACTCGTTTAACTTTCGCCCGATCCAACGCCTCCAGAAAAACCGGCACATTCTCACCTTCAGGCACCCCGCTAAACCCGGCCGTAAATTCCAGGTAAGGCAGTTTCCGGTTGACTTTCCGCAGCTGCGACGCGGCGGGATAGTCCGACCTCGCACAAGAGGCCGTCCATCCGGCAATTCCCAGAAACAGGGCGACAAAAAGCACGAAACGCCTCATCACATCCACCGTTTTCGTTTAAAGAAGTAGAGGGTGGCGCCGATCGACAGGAACATCAGCAGAATGGCGAAATGGAACCCGTACTCCCACTCGTCGAACGGGGCGAGCCGATAGTTCATCCCGTATATCCCGGCGATCAGGGTCGGGGGCATGAAGATCACCGAGAGGATGGTAAACATCTTAATGATCTTGTTCTGTTCGATGTTGATCAGCCCCATGAAGGTGTCCTGAAGGAATTCCAGCCGTTCAAAGCTGAAATCGGCGTGGTTGATGAGCGACCCGACGTCTTTGATCATGATCGAGACGCGGGGATAGGTGTCGTTCGGGAAGCGTTCGCTGCGCTGGATGCCGGAGAGGAGCCGCTGACGGTCGAAGATGCTCTCGCGCAGGATCATGGTGTTCTCCTGCAAGCGGTTGATATCCAGAAGGACTTGTTTGTCGACGCTCTTGTCCACATCGTTGTTGGCGGCGCTGAGGGTGGCGATCTGGCGCGAGATGATTTCGACCATGTCGGCGTCGAGGTCGATCCGGGCTTCGAGGATCGAGATCAGGACGTGGTATCCGGTCGTATAGGAGCGGTAGTTCATCTGAATCTTGCGGCTGGCTTCGCTGAAGGTGCGAAGGTCGGTGTTCCGCTCCGAGACGAGGAGTCCTTCGCTCAGGATAAAGGAGACGGTTTCGGTCTCGAAACCGCCCTCTTTGAGGATGGTGAAGGTGGTGTTGCAGATGATGGACTCTTCGAGTTCGGCATACCGCGACGAGGTTTCGATCTCTTCGGCCTGCTGACGGGTGAGGAGGTTGACGTCGAGAAAGCTCTCAACGAGTTTGCGTTCCTTGGCGGTCGGGACGACGAGGTCGATCCACAACAGGTCGTCGTATCCCAACTCCTCGAAAACGCCGGGGTCGGGATCGCGAATGATCTTGTTGATGGATTTCAGGTACAGTATAATCATGGATTCGTCCTCTTCTCCGTTTGTGTGTGGTTGAAATTCGTTCGTTTCGGGCGGTCGAAGGCTCGCCCCGGGCTACCGCGGCGGTCGTGAGGGTGCGTTATGGAACGTCGGCGACGGCGGGTTCAACTGGTCTGCCGCCAGAAGCAGTAACAACGGCATGGATTTGCACTTCCTCGCGCAGTATCTCAGCACCAGCTATTCGGGCAGCCGCGCCCACGGTTTTCAGTTGCGTTCCTCTCGGAATAAACGCCGCGGGCCCGCGGTGGGCAATGGGCCGGAGCTACCCTAATATTAGACAGCCTCTACCCTACTTTTGAGCTGAATCCTGCGGTTCGCAGAACCGCGCGGGCCGGAGCCACCCCAGGCGTAGGCCTGCAACATCGCAATGCTCGTTTCCGGCCACGCTGGCTCCGACCCTTAATATTCACTCTCGACTAAAGTGGGTCGGGCGACCGGGAGGTGCTGTCGTGGGGTAGAGGCGGCCAGTAAAAGACGCTGTGCGTCCCGCCCGTGGGCAGGCGTCCGGCCCGCGTAACCCTAAAGGGTGCAGAAGTCCAGCTCATTCGTCTCTGTAGGCAGTTCGCCGCCAGCGGTGAATGCAACGAGCTCCGTCGAGTTGCAGTACGCCGCGTGGGGTGGCAGCGAACTGCGCGACTCTGCGAGTCGCAAAAGCTCGGCCTATTCTCTGGGCGCGAC
>NZ_CAQIVA010000026.1:0-25315 GCF_948810725.1 uncultured Rikenella sp. | reverse complement strand
CGTATAAGTTCTACCAGTTCTGGGTCAATGTGAGCGACGAGGATGCGGAACGGTATATCAAGATATTCACCCTGCTGGACAAAGCGACGGTCGAGAGTCTGATTGCGGAGCATCGCGAGGCGCCGCACTTGCGGAAGTTGCAGAAACGGCTGGCCGAAGAGCTAACGGTGATGATCCACTCGCGGGAAGAGTACGAACGTGCGGTGGCTGCCAGCTCGATTCTTTTCGGCGGAGGTGCCGAGGCATTGAAGGCGGCGGATGAGCGGACGATTCTGGAGGTATTCGACGGGGTGCCTCAGTTCGAAATTTCGGCAGCGGATTTGGCTGTTGCGAGTGGTGTGCCGTTTGCTGCGCTTTGCACGGAGAAGGCGTCGGTATTTGCTTCCAAGGGCGAGCTGAGGCGGCTGGTTCAGGGAGGCGGGATTTCGCTGAACGGGACGAAAGTGACGGATGCGGAACAGCCGGTGACGACTGAAGATCTTATTTCCGGTAAGTTTCTGTTGGTGCAGAAGGGGAAGAAGAATTATTTCCTCCTGATTGTCAAGTAGAAACGGTTGATCGGAGGGCGGTGAGGCTGCCGCAACAAAGTTTGTTTGAACTTGCGGGTATACCCGGCCAGAGCATCCCGCAGGGATGCGCTCTAAAGTTTTTTTGGTTCTTTTTGTTCACAAAAAGAACGGTACCATCCGGGGACAGAGCTCGACCCGTGCGCGACTGCTGGATACGGAAATCATTCAAACGGCGTGGTGCGCGTTTGAATAAGGGCGCGTGAACAAAGAACGACGTGCGAAAAACTTGGCCCGCGCGAAAAGTCCGTCGCCCGCCCGCTTAAAGAGGGATTTCGCTCGTTTTGCTGTGAGCAAAATCGAGATGAGATCCCAGCGGGCGACGGCAAAAAGCGGCGGAGCGCAAGCGGAGCCGCAGTGTGGCCGATATGGGGTAGTGCTTTTGGCCGAGCTTTTGCGGCTCACAGAGCCGCGCAGTCCGCCGCCACCCCACGCGGCGGGCTGCAACTCGTCGGAGCTCGTTGCTGCTCTCCGCTGGCGGCGAACTGCTTTAATAAGGCGTGCCGAGGCCGAACCTGACAGAAAATGGCTGTGCTCTTGCGGCTCTGCGAGCCGCGCGGGCCGGACGCCTGTCCACGGGCGGGACGCACAGCGTCTTTTACTGGCCGCCTCTACCCCATGAAAGTACCTCCCGGGCGTCCAGCCCACTTCATCCAAGAGCGTGAATGATACGGGCCGAAGCCAGCGTGGGCCGAACGAGCTTCGCGAAGTTGCGGCCCTACGCTTGGGGTGGCTCCGGCCCGGGCGGCTCTGCGAGCCGCAAGAATACAAGGAAGAAAATAGCGACTGCCGGTTACTGGGGTAGCTTTTGGGTAGAGGCTGGCAGTAAAACACCCTGTGGGTGCGTTTATTCCAAGAGGCACCGCAACTGAAAACCGTGGCCGCGGTGATCCGCAATGCGGATATTGAGAGTCTGTGAACTGAAACTCAAGTCCAACCCCGTGACACCGCTCGTCGCGGCAGACCAGCTGAACCCGTATTTGCCGATGTTGACCAGCTCCCCCAAGGAGTAGGTGCGGTAGCCCGGGACGGGCCGACATAAAACATCTGAATCATGAAAAAATCCCTTTTTCTGACACTCCTGACCTTGTTCGTAGGAGGCACAGCCTCGGCCTGGAAAATCGAGGGCCGAATCACTGGGGTGGCCGACAAAGATTCGGTCAAAGTCCGGATTTTTCGAATCTGGCACAATAGCGGAGTCAGTTTCAATGCCGATACCATCCGAGACGGGCGATTTTCCTTTTCCGGGACATTGCCCGCGGGCGAGAGGGCGAAAATGACGATCTCCTCCTCCACCGGTCGGTACACCGGCAGTTTGTGGATGACCGACACCACCCGAATACAGATCACCGGTACGGTCGACGGGCCGTGGAAAGCGGCCAGCAACGAACCCGAACAGGCGATCGAAGCGGAGATGCGGGACGTGGACTTGTCCGACTTGGAGGCTCTGATCGAGAGTGCCGAGGGCTACGAGAAGTATCGCGACTCCGTGTGGCGTCTATCCGTGGAGCGGCTGTGGCCGGTCTATGTCCGTTATCCGAACTCCCGGGCCATGTTGGATAACCTGAACTTTTATGTCCATGTCGGTGCGGTGCCGAAAGAGAAACTGCAATGGGTCTACGACCGGCTGACACCGGAGAACCGGGCTACACTGCACGGGCGGGCGATTGCCCTGGCGATCAATCCGCCACACCAGCCGCAGGTGGGCGAGCGGTTCGTCGATTTCGAGGGAGCCGATACCGCCGGGGTGGCTTGCAAACTGTCGGACTATGCGGGGCGGGGGAAATATGTACTGCTCGACCTCTGGAGCGCGGGATGCGGCGGATGTTATGCCGCTTTCCCGGAGATGAAGAAACTCTATGCCGAGTACGGCGATCGGCTGGAGATCGTCGGCATTACTCTCGACGTTTCAAAAGAGATGTGGATCGGGGCCATTCAGTGGCAACAATTGCCGTGGAAACACATTTCCGACGGGATGGGAACGTATGCCGGCGCAGGGGTGCTTTACGGGACGAATGTGATGCCGACCTACGTGCTGATCGACCCGCAGGGGACGATCGTCGAACGCTGGTACCCCGGGCAGGGGGATTTTCAGGATCGGATGGTCGAACCGTATCTGAAAAAGAAAGAATAACGCATATAAATCGCAACGAAGATGATGAAAAGATGGTTGTTCGGAGTGCTCGCGCTGTTGGCAGCCGGCACCGTGTCGGCGCAGGAGCCGACGGAAAAGGTCGAAGTGGGCGACAAATTCCACGATGTCGAGTTGCACGACACGGACGGGAACTACTCCTATCTGTCCGATTATGTCGGGCAGGAGGGGAAGTATCTGTTGGTGCTGTTTTGGACTTCGAACTGTCCGCGGTGCCATGCCTCGTTCCCGGAGGTGGCCAAATATGCGAAGCAATATGCCGACAAACTCTCGGTGGTCGGGGTGATGCTGAGCGACAACCACGCCGGCTGGATGGAGATGTACAAATACCGGAAACCGTTTGCGTGGCCCAATCTTTCGGACGGTAAATTGTTGAACGAAGGGGCGGCGGTGCCGTACGGGATCGGTCTCTATCCGACCTTCGTGCTGGTGGAGCCGAAGGAGGGGCGGATCGTGCGGATGTGGAGTGGCTTTAAACTCGATCGTTTTCAGGCCGAAATGGAGCCTTATTTTGCACCGGTACGATAGATTGAGGGCTCCTATTGCTGCTGGATTTTTGTGGCTTATTTGAGCTATTTTTGAGGCTATGCTGGCATTGAGTCTGTACGGAGGGGTCGAGGTGGGGCTCGACGAGGCGGGACGGGGGCCGTTGGCCGGTTCGGTATTCGCCGGAGCGGTGCTGTTGCCGGCCGATTTCCGGGACGATCGGCTCGACGACTCGAAGAAGATGACCGAGCGCGATCGGTATGCGGTGCGCGAGGTGATCGAGCGTGAAGCGGTGGCGTGGGGAGTAGGGGAGGTGTCGGCGGCCGAGATCGACGAAATCAATATCCTGAATGCCTCGTTCCGGGCGATGCGGCGGGCGTTCGCCCAGTTGCAGGAACGGTTGCCGGCGGGTGTCGAACCGGAACGGCTTCTGGTGGACGGCAATCGGTTCCGACCGGGACGGTTGCTGATTCCTTACGAGTGTGTGGTCAAGGGGGATGCGAAACTGGCGCCGATTGCGGCGGCTTCGGTGCTGGCCAAGACTTGGCGGGACGACTATATGTTGCGCCTGCACGAGGAATATCCGGTCTACGGTTGGGATCGGAACAAGGGCTATCCGACGGAGTTGCATCGGGAGGCTATTTTGCGGCATGGTCTGTCGCCTTATCACCGACGAACGTTCTGTCGTCGGTTTCCGCTATTTGGAGAGTAAAGATAGGTACACTTCGCCCCGGACTCTGCGGCACAATAAGCGCAGAGTCCGGGGCGAAAGGCGTATCGAGGCGATGGAAAAGCCTCTATTGCGGTGCTACCATCGCTTCCAGAGCCCGGCGGTTGCGAATCACGATCGCATTTTCCGCCAGCTCGATGGTGCCGCGCTTGGCGAGTTCACCCAAGGTCTGTTCCAGGGCATTCCGGGTGATGTCCAGTTCGTCGGCCATCTTTTCAAACCGAAGGGGGACGGTCTCTCCCTCGCTGGCCGACACGGAGGAGAGCAATAACGCCGCCACTTTCTCGGTCAGCATCAGGACGGAGAGGGCGTAGATCTTCCGCGAGAAGTAGTTGGCCCGGTTCGAGATGATGTCGATGAAGTTCGACAGCACGACGGTGTTTTCCTGCATCATTTCGAACAGGGCGCCTCGGTGGAGGGTCATGATTTCGGTGTCGTTTTCATTGGCGGTCACGTCGATCGGAAGCCGGTTGTAGCCGCCGAACAGAAACGCGGGGGCGATGAGCTGCGGGGCGGGGATGTTGTCGATTACGCGTCTCCGGCCGACGGCGTCGGTCACTTCGCCGCGCACGGAACCGCGCAGGATAATCATCAGGCCGGAGTAAGCGGTGTCTCGCCGGGCGATGGGGGCGTTTTCGGCATAGGTCTCGGTGGTGTAGGCGGAGCGGGACAGCAGGTCGGTGATGGTCTGTTCGTCTAAACCGCGGAAAAGGGGCGATTCTTGCAAAATGGGAAACATAATCAATAAGTTTTATCTGTCTTTGCCCTGTATGGTGCTGTTCTTTTTCTTCAGAAAAAGAACCAAAAAGACTTTAGACGGATGCTGACGCATCCTCCAGCTGCCGGCGGCCAGGTTCTTGGACTCTTCTTTGGGCCGGAAGTTGTAGCGCGTTAATGCGAGCCAAACTTTGGTCGCGCTACAACCCCGACCCAAAAGCAATCGCAGAGACTGAGGACTGCGGAGCCTGAGGCATAGCGTAGCTATCACGAAAGTTCTTTGGGTACCTTTCTTTCAAGAAAGGTACGGTTCTATCCGGCACAAAGTACCAGCTATAAAAATTATTTTTCAGGTTCTGCCGTTCCCAGCAGGCGAGCCACATATTTTCCGATGATATCGAATTCGAGGTTCACCCGCGTGTTCGGTTCTATCCGGTGGAAATTGGTGTGTTCGTGCGTGTAAGGGATGATCGCCACCTGAAAGCCGTCCGGACGCGAGTTAACGACCGTCAGACTCACTCCGTTGACCGCTATCGAGCCCTTTTCGACCGTTACGTAGCCCGCTTTCCGCAAACGTTCCGGGGCGTCGTAGTCGAACGTATAGTACCAGCTCCCGTCGGCGAATTCCACCGTGCGGCAAACGCCCGTGGTGTCGACATGTCCCTGTACGATATGTCCGTCCAGCAGGGCATCCATCCGCATGCTCCGTTCGAGATTGACCGGGTCGCCCACCTTCAGGTCGCCCAGGTTGCTCTTTTCGAGCGTCTCGCGAATCGCCGTTACGGTATAGGTCCGTTTTTCCGGATCGACGGCCACGACGGTCAGGCAAACGCCGTTGTGGGCCACGCTCTGATCGATGTGCAATTCCGGTGCCAGATCGGCTTCGAGGGTGATATGCAGATTGTCGTGGTCGGGCTCCAGCCGCACGACGGTTCCCGTGCTTTGTACGATTCCTGAAAACATAGTGTTCTGAATAATTTTTTTGGTTCGGTGTTTTTGCCGGTACCCCGCCCCGGGCTTCCTCCACGGAACGAACTCCGGCACCTTGTATTTTGTCGGCGCGTATGGGTACAGTTATTCGTCTGCGGCCATCGAGAGCAATTGTTTGCATTTGTATTTCCGTATGGACGGGCTTTTTCCCGTCCACGTGAATGGTCGCAGCTACGGTTTTCCGTTGCGTTGCCTCTCGGAATAAACGGGGACGAGAGGCACTCGAAGGCTGGCTGGAACCACCCCAAGTAACCGGTAGTCTCTATTACAAAACGCCGATGCCGTAGTAGGCAAAGCCTTGGTTCCGCAGCTCGTTCCGGTCGAAGATGTTGCGACCGTCCACCACCACCTTCCCGCGCATGGCCCGTCCGACCACCTCCCAGTTCGGCAGCCGAAACTCTTTCCACTCCGTCAGCAAGACCAGCGCATCGGCATCCAGCACCGCGCCGTAAGCGTCCGAAGCATATGCGATCGCATCACCGACCCGGCGTTTCGCTTCGGTCATCGCAATCGGGTCGTAGGCCACGACCTCGGCTCCCGCCTCCCGCAGCTGTTCGATCAGCACCAGCGCCGGTGCCTCGCGCATGTCGTCCGTGCCCGGCTTGAAAGCCAGTCCCCACAACGCGATCCGCCGTCCGCGCAACGCTTCGGCGCTGCCGAAATGGCCGACCAGTTTTTCGAACAGAATCCGTTTCTGCCGCTCGTTCACCCGCTCCACAGCCTCCAAGACCTCCATGCGGCAGCCGTTCTGTGCCGCGCTGTGGATCAATGCTTTGACGTCTTTCGGGAAGCACGAGCCCCCGTAGCCGCACCCCGGATAGAGGAATTTGTTCCCGATCCGGCTGTCTGCGCCGATCCCCTTGCGAACCATATTGACGTCGGCCCCCACCGCATGGCACAAGGCCGCCACGTCGTTGATGAAACTGATTCGCGTGGCCAGCATCGCGTTGGCCGCATATTTGGTCATCTCGGCCGACGGGATGTCCATGAACATCACCCGGAAGTTGTTGAGTAACATCGGTTTGTAGAGTCGTGTCATCAATTCCCGGGCCCGTTCCGAGTCGGTGCCCACGACCACGCGGTCGGGCCGGATGAAATCTTCGATGGCATTCCCTTCCTTGAGAAATTCCGGGTTGGAGGCGACGTCGAACGGAATTTGCACGCCTCGCTTATCCAGTTCGCCCTGAATCGTGGCGCGCACTTTGGCCGCCGTCCCCACGGGAACGGTCGATTTGGTCACGACCAGCACATACCGGTCGATGTGCCGGCCGATGGTTTCAGCCACCTGAAGCACGTAGCGCAAATCGGCGCTTCCGTCCTCGTCCGGAGGCGTCCCGACGGCCGAAAAGACGATCTCCACCTCCGGCAACACCGATTCCAGCGAGGTGGTGAAGTGGAGCCTTCCGGCTTTGTGGTTCTTTTCGACCAGTTGCTCCAGATTGGGCTCGTAGATCGGGATGATCCCTTGCTGCAACCGTTCGATTTTCGAGGCGTCGGTGTCCACGCAGGTCACGTCGACGCCCAGTTCGGCAAAACAGGTGCCGGTCACCAGACCGACATAACCGGTTCCGACAATCGCTATCTTCATAATTCGGGTTCCTGCGGTTCTGACGGGGTGCTGAGCGGTGCGTAGTCGACGGTAAAGAGGGTGCTCCGAATGGTGCTCGGCCCGTTAGATCCCTTGGTCAAATCATATGAAAATGTGATTTGACCGGAGGTGGAGATCACCAGTTCCGACTCGTTGTTCCCGGTTGCGGTTTGTGCCGTTTCAAGTACTTTTTCCAGGTTTTCTTTCTGCAAGTCCGACACTTTGTTGTCATAAATCACACTGGCCTGCCGGTCGTTTTCGGCTTCGTCGGCGCCTTCGATGATGATCGGTTTGCCGAGCATGCCCGTTCGCACGAAGTCCTGATTGATCAACCAGCCGGTGAGATAGTTCATTACGGCGTATTTGTCTTTCTCGCTGTCGGGCAAGGCTTCGATCTGTTCTGGAGACAGAATTTCTATGCCGATAAAGTTAGGGCCGATCTGATAAAACGAGTAGGGTTTCTCTTCCTGACAGGAGGTCAGCGCTATGAAGCCGGCAGCCAAGACGGCCAGCACGCTTAAGATTTTCTTTTTCATAGGGTTCTTACGAATTTTGTTTGGTTAGCTTCATGTCTCACAGGGGCCGCTCGGGCCCCGTTACAAATATCCGCATTTTTCGGGAAATATCCGACTACTGTTTGCAATACCAGTCGTAGAGTCTCCGGATGCCGTCGTCGATTTCGACCGAGTGGTGCCAACCGAGGGCGTGCAGACGGGACGGATCGGTCAACTTGCGGGGTGTGCCGTCGGGCTTCGAGGCATCGAAACGGATTTCGCCGGTGTATCCCACGGTGTCGGCGATGAGCCGCACGAGCGAGGCGATGGTGAGTTCGCTGCCGGTGCCGATGTTGAGGTGGCAGTTCCGGATTTCTGTCCCTTTTCCGGCGGCCAGGTCGCGGAAACCGACGTGTTCCATCACGTAGATGCAGGCGGCGGCCATGTCTTCGCTCCAGAGGAACTCTCGGAGGGGTGTCCCGCTGCCCCAGATGGTCATGGTGCCGGGGGTAATGCCGTATTTTTCGAGCTTTTCCAATAACTGAGGCTCGGAGGCTGTCCCGTCGATGCCTTCGACCGGGCGGCGGTCGAAGTCCTGACGAATGGTCGCCCAGTCGCCTCGCATCAGAGCTGCTGCGAGGTGCATCTTCCGCAACAGGGCGGGCAGCACGTGGCTGGTTTCGAGGTCGAAGTTGTCTTCGGGGCCGTACAGGTTGGTGGGCATCACGGCGATGAAGTCGGTGCCGTACTGGAGGTTGAAGCTTTCGCACATCTTCAACCCGGCGATCTTGGCGATGGCGTAGGGTTCGTTGGTGTACTCCAACGGTGAGGCGAGGAGGCACTCTTCGGGCATGGGTTGAGGCGCGTCGCGGGGGTAGATGCAGGTGGAGCCGAGAAAAAGGAGTTTCTTCACGCGGTGTCTCCAGGCTGCGGCGATGACGTTGTTCTGGATCTGGAGGTTGTGCCAGATGAAGTCGGCCCGGTAGAGGGAGTTGGCCATGATTCCTCCGACGTGTGCGGCGGCGAGAAAGATGTATTCGGGTTTTTCGGTTTCGAGAAACTGCTCTACGGCGCGTTGGTCGGTGAGGTCGAGTTGGGCGTGGGTGCGGCCGATCAACCGGTTATAGCCTTGTTTTTCCAAGCCGCGCCAGATGGCGGAACCGACCAGACCGCGATGGCCGGCGACGTATATTTTGGAGTCTTTTTCCATGTCGTAGGAGGTTTATGTGATAGGGGAATCTTTTTGTTGCAGGGTGTCTTGTTGAGGCTTCGGTGGTGAATTGGTTTGGGCTGCCGGCAGCATGAGGATGCGTCAGCATCCGTCTAAAGTTTTTTCGGTTCCTTTTGTTCACAAAAAGAACAATACCAGCCGGGGCAGTGCCTAGACGCGCGCCGCCGCCTAAAGGAGCGATTCAACTATTTCAGCGGCGAGCCGAAAGAGAATGAATCGCGCAAGGCGCGCGAAAACGCGGCGGAGCGAAAGCGGAGCCGCAGTGAAGCGAACACGGGGCGGAGAGCTGGGGCGAGTTTTGGGCTGCAACTGTTCTTCGGGCGCGAAAACCGTAGCCGGTTTTCGCGCCGCGCTGGGCCGAGCTTCTGCGACTCGCAGAGTCGCGCGGGCCGAAGCCTCCGACCGCGGAGGCCCGCAACTGACGTTGCTGTGGGCCCCGCAGGCTTCGACCCGCTTTAACCAAGAGCAAATAGCGCGATTCCGTGAGGAATCGCCGTCCTCGGGGGGGAGGGAGATGCTTTACGGCGCGAGGGGGGCGCGCCGAGGACGAACTTCTGAGAATAGGGCGATGAATGAGCCGAGCTCCTGCGGCTCAAAGAGCCGCGCGGGCCGCAGCCTCCCGCAGCGGAGGCCCGCAACTGACGTTGCCGTGGGCCCCGCAGTCTTCGGCCCGCCCAAGAGGGTAGGATAGTCTCAGCCCCTTACCCACACCGCCCATGCCTTTCCCGTTTATTCCGAGAGGCAACGCAACTGGAGACCGTAGCCGCGGCTGCTCGCGTAGCTGGGATTGAACATCTTCGGTTCCGAAGCCAGATACCGCACCGTGCCGTCGCCCGTCACCGGCGTACACGCCCAGCTGTACCCGTGGCTGCCGACGTACCACAATTCGTCCTCGCTACAGCCGCGGTAGCCCGGAGCGGCACGGTGTCAGCGCGTGCGAAAAGAATCGAAAGAACGATAATTGTCAGAACTGGAAGTAGATGAACGGCTGTATGTCTCCGCTGCTCAACTGGGCGATCAGCCAGATCAGACCCGTCGTCATCAGGGCATACACCACGATCGGCAGACGCTGTACCGCTTGCAAAGTCCGCTGTTCGAGCCGGTCGCTCGTGAAGTGGAGCACGTAGCCGATCCCCATCAGCAGCAACACCCACTTGTAACCAGCCACGAAGTCCCAGAAGATTTCCGGGTGGAACGCCGTGAAGATTTGCGAGAAGATTTGTCCGGCCACCTCCATCGACTCCGCCCGGAAGAAGACCCAGGTCGCACAGACGAAGCTGAACGTCAGGAGAATGCCGATCACCCTGCGCCAGCGCGGCATATCGGCCCCCGTCGGTCGGAAGCCCGGCGCGAGGTGCATCGTCAGTTTATGGCCCGCCAGTCCCGCGCCGTGCAGCCCGCCCCACATGACGAAACGCATCGCCGCCCCGTGCCACAACCCGCCGAGCAGCATCGTGATCATCAGGTTCGCGTAAGTCCGCAGCCGCCCCTTGCGGTTCCCGCCCAGCGAGATGTAGAGATAGTCTTTCAGCCAGGTCGAAAGCGAGATGTGCCACCGCCGCCAGAACTCCGTGATGGTGGCCGACTTGTACGGCGAGTTGAAGTTCGCGTTGAACCGGAAACCGAGCAGCAGCGCGATCCCTATGGCCATATCCGAGTAGCCCGAGAAGTCGCAGTAGATCTGCATGGCATAGCCCAATACGCCCATCAGGTTTTCGAGCCCCGTGTAGAGCATCGGGTTGTCGAAAATCCGGTCTACGAAATTGAGGCTGATGAAGTCCGAAATCACCGCTTTCTTGAACAACCCGCACAGAATCAGCCATACTCCTTCGCCGAACTGGGCCCGGCTGACGGTCAGCGGACGCTGGTGGATCTGCGGAATGAAGTCGCGGGCCCGGACGATCGGCCCGGCGACTAACTGCGGGAAGAACGAGATGTAGAACAGGTAGTCGATCCACCGGTGCAGCGGCCGTACTTTGCCCCGGTAGAGGTCGATGATGTAGCTCATCGACTGGAAGGTGAAGAACGATATCCCGATCGGCAGGAAGATGTTCTGGAATTCGAGCGGATCGGCCAGGAAGTTGTTGACGATATCGATCAGGAAGTTGGTGTACTTGAAGTAGCCCAGCATCCCGAGGTTGATGCAGACGCTCAGAGCCACCCACGCCCGCCGGCTTCCCCTCCGCCGCGAGGTGGCGATGAAGTGGCCGATGAAGAAGTCGCTCGTGGCGGTGAACATCAACAGCAGGAAGAAGATGCCGCTGGTCTTGTAGTAGAAGTAGAGCGAGAAGAGGGTGACGTAGACGATCCGCAGGGTGACGGCCCGGCGCATGAATCCGTAGAAGCAGGTGAATCCCAGAAACAGAAAGAGAAACAGACCGCTGGTGAAGAGCAGCGGTTCGGCGGGATTGTATTTCAGCAGGTCGAGGAGGTTACTGAGCTGTGGAGCCATGACCGATGTATCCGTTGTAAAGTGCGTTGTAAATCAGAAGGCCCTGTATGCGGTATCCTTCGGCGGTGTAGTGTATCTTGTCGCGGGCCATGAGGTTGTGGTCGGCCCAGTTGTATGCCGATCCTTCGCCGCCGGTAGCGGCGTAGAGGTCGATGAAGGCGACGCCCTGTTCTTCGGCATAGCGCCGCAGGGTGCGGCTGATGCGACCGAAATTGGCGTTGGGCTCCCCTTTTTTGAATGCCTGTACGGGGGCGGTCAGCAGGATGGCGGCTTCGGGATTGGCGGTGCGCAGCGGCGAGACGAACCGATCCACTTCGCGGTAGAAGACGTCGTCGTTGAAGTTGCTGCCGGCGGCTTCGTTCGAGCCCATCGAGAGGATGATCAGGTCGGGTTCCAGCGCTATGCTCTGGCGCACGACCTCTTCCTGCTTGCCCCAGTGCAGGAAGCAGGCGCTGTTGACTCCCATGGCGTGGTAGAGGATGCCGTTACGGCCGTTTTCCAGCGAAAAACCGTAGATGGGCCCGTGGGCGAATTTTCCGTCGGCGTAGGTGTGCAGTTCGAGGGAGTCGACGTTCGAGACGAGGTCGATGTCGGTGTTGAAGTCGTAGATAATGTCCGGGGTTCCGATTCCGGCCGAGAGGCTGTCGGGCGCTTCGATGATCGGGGCGTATTTCCCGTGAAAGATCCGGACTTTGTTGAAACTGTAGTCGAGGGTGTCTTTGGTGGGCAGGGCGCAGAGCAGGAGTTTGTTCTCGGCGCGCGAGCTCTGGACGGCGATGCCGGTGATGCCGATCGGCTGGCTGGCTCCTTTCCCCTGGATGATGCGGGCGCAGCTCCATTCGCCGCAGGCACCCGAAACGGGTCGGATGGCGTAGTCGCGGGGTTCGTTGCTGCCGCCGAGTTTGTGGGGGACGATCATGCCTCGTCCGGCGTTTCCGAATCGGGCGTGGAGGTGGCGCATAATGACGTCGGGAATCACGCCGCCCTGGATGTGCGAGTCGCCGAACTGGATGATATTGACACGACGGATGGCCTCTTCGGCCGTCGTGTCAGCGGTGTCGGAGACGGGAAAACGCAGGGGATCGAGTCGCCTGAGTTTACTATAAAAAGCGGCGAGGTGATCGGCCGGGTCGCACAAGGTGTCGGCGGCGGTATCGACAAAGGAGTAGGAGGCGATAAACACCGAGTCGGAGGGAACGATTTCTGTTTCCTGTTGTTCCTGACGTTTTTCAGCGCCGCAACTGCTCAGGGCGATTACGGCTGCGAGTACGCTGTAAATGATATACTTTAGCATCTGTTTCGACACTTAAAATTCGGTTATGTTTTCAAGGCGGCAGGGCCTGTGCGTTTCAGGTTGTTCGTGTGAACGAGTCTGGGGCTGAAGCTGCCTTGGGGTAGAGGCTGCCCCTTCCGAGTGCCGGGAGGCACCGCCTGCCCGGTGTAAGGGCAGTACCCTCTTGTAAGGACAGACGCGCGCCACGCCTAAAGAAGCGATTCAATCATTTCGGCGGTTAGCCGAAATAGAATGAATCGCGCAAGGCGCGCGAAAAAGTTCGATTCCGCGCAAAGTTCTGTCGCCCGCCCGCCTTAAGAGGGATTTCACTCGTTTTGCGGTGAGCAAAATCGGGATGAAATCCCAGCGGGCGACGGAAAACGCGGCGGAGCGACAGCGGAGCCGCAGTGAGTCCGACACGGGGGCGGAGAACTGGGGCGAGCTTTAGGCCGTGCCTGTTCTTCAGGCGGGAAAACCGATTGCGGTTTTCCCGCTGCGCCGGGCCGAGCTTGGGGCCGAGATTTGGGCTGTGGATTGGGCTGAACTTGTTGGCCGTACTTTGGGTAGTGCTTTAGTCTGAGAGCGAATAGCGCGATTCGTAGAATCGCCGTCCTCGGCGAGAGCGACGCTATAGCGGCGCGTGGGGGCGCGCCGAAGACGAACCCAACGGATTGGGGTAATAAAGAAAATGTTGCTATTGCGGTTCGTAGAACCGCCGGGCCTGCGCGCTGGGCCTTCGGCCCACCCGGGGAGCGCGCAGCCCGGACCTGACAGACATGATCAGTAAATGGGGCCGAGTTCCTGCGACTCATAGAGTCGCGCGGGCCGGAGCCACTTCCGGCGTAGGGCCGCAACTCGCGATGCTCGTTTGGGCCCCGCTGGCTCCGGCCGCCAAAGTCAAGTCAGTTAGGGTAGCTCCAGCCCATTGCTCACCGCGGGCCCGCGGCGTTTATTCCGAGAGGCAACGCAACTGAAAACCGTAGGCACGGCTGCTTGCGTTGCTGGGGTTGAGTGCCGTCATGCCGAAGTCCAAATACAGGCCATCGATGCTGCTCGTGGCCAGAGACCAGCTGAACCCGTTGTTGCTGACACTTATTAGTCCGCCTAACCGCCCATGGTGGCCTGAATCGCGGAAGCCCGGGGCGGTGCCGCTCGGCACTCGAACCGGGCCGCCTACTTCCCTGAGTTTCTGTCCCAAGAACAGCCGCCTTTACTCTCGATTACCTCAGTCCCCCTCTCGACCTCAAACACGATATGCCTGTTCGTGACCGCCTTCTGAAAACAAAGAACGAAAATACTTCTGCCGTCAGGCAACAAAAAAGGCATCCTACCGCTAAATAGGATGCCGTCGGCCTGATCAGGCGTGTTGACCCGCTAGGATTCGAACCCAGAAAGACAGAACCAGAATCTGTAGTGTTACCATTACACCACGGGTCAATAAAATCCCTTTCAAAGGAGGATTCGCTGCAAATTTAATGCGTCTGATCGAAACCAGCAACAAAATCTGCAAAAAAAGTGTTGACCCACCAGGACTCGAACCTGGAACGACAGAACCAAAATCTGCTGTGTTACCATTACACCATGGGTCAGAACCGCTTTCGCACGGCAAAAGTAGCGTTTTTCTGTGAAACCGCCAAATTATCGAATGTTGGCGATCGACATAATGTCTGCGAAGACCCCCGCCGCCGTCACCGAAGCCCCCGCGCCGTACCCTTTGATCTGGAGCGGATACTCGTCGTAGCGCGTCGTCCGGATCAGGATGATGTTGTTGCTACCCTCCAGGTCATAGAACGGATGTCCCGCCTCGACCGTTTCGAGCCCTACCGAACAGCGGCCGTTCTCCATCGACGCCACGAACCGCCACCGTTTCCCCTCTGCCGCCAGCACGCGCCGCTGACGTTCGAACTCCTCGTCCAGTTGCGGCACCTTGGCCCAGAAATCTTCCGTCGAACCCTCGAAGATCGAGGCCGGAACGAACAGGTTTTTCACCACATCCGCCTGTTCCACCGCGTAGCCCGATTCGCGGGCCAGAATCACCAGCTTGCGCACCACGTCCGTCCCGCTGAGGTCGATCCGCGGGTCGGGCTCGGCATAGCCCGCCTCCTTGGCCATCGCCACCGCCCGGCTGAAGGGAACCTCTTCCGACAGGACGTTGAAGATGTAGTTCAGCGTCCCGCTCAGCACCGCCCGAAGTCCCAGAATCGTATCCCCGCTGTGTCGCAGATCGTTGATCGTGTTGATAATCGGCAGCCCCGCCCCCACGTTGGTCTCAAAAAGGAACTTGACGCCCCGCGTCCGGGCTGTGTTTTTCAGCGCCGCATAGTGGTCGTAAGCCGACGATGCGGCGATTTTGTTGGCCGTCACCACCGAAACGTTGTGTCCCAACAGATCCCCGTAGATTTCCGCCACCTCCGGGCTGGCCGTGCAGTCGACGAAGACCGAGTTGAAGATGTTCATCTCCGCGATCCGGTCACGGATGGTCTGCGGCGTGGTGGGAATGCCTTCTGTCTCCAGCCGTTCGCGATACTGCGACAGGTCGATCCCCTCGCGGTCGAAAATGCTGCGCCGCGAGTTCGAAATACCTACGACGTTTATCTTCAGGGCATTCGTTCGCAACAGCTCCTCCTGCTGCGAGCGAATCTGCTCGATCAGCGAGCCTCCTACGAGTCCTACGCCGGTCAGAAAGAGGTTCAGCACCTGATACTCCGACAGAAAAAACGAGTCGTGAATGACGTTCAGCGTCTTCCGCAGGCTCTCGACCTTGACGACGAACGAGATGTTGGTCTCGCTGGCCCCCTGTGCGCAGGCGATGACGTTGATCCCGTTCCGTCCGAGCGTCCCGAACAGCTTGCCGGCGATCCCCGGACAGTGGCGCATGTTCTCGCCGACGATCGCTACCGTCGCGAGGTCGCACTCCAGCATGATCTCGTCGATCTCACCTGTGGCGATCTCCTGGGCGAATTCGGTGCTGAGCACCTCCCGGGCCCGCTCCGCGTCGTCGCGCCGGACGCCGATCGAGGTGGTGTTCTCGCTCGATGCCTGAGAGACCATGAAGACGCTCACCCCCGCCTTCGCCAGCGCCTTGAATATCCGGTAGTTGACGCCGATCACGCCGCACATCCCCAGCCCGCGGATGGTCAGCAGGCAGCTGTCGTTGATCGATGAAATCCCTTTGATCGCCTTGTGTATGTCGCCCCGCCCGGCCACCGGGACGGTCACCTCGCGGGAGATGTAAGTTCCCGGACACTCCGTCCGGTAAGTGTTGCGAATATAAATCGGGATATTCCGGTTGTAAGCCGGGAAGATCGTCGGCGGGTAGATGACCTTCGCGCCGAAGTTGCAGAGCTCCATCGCCTCGACGAAGGTCAGCGATTCGATCAGGTAGGCCTTGTCGATCACCCGCGGGTCGGCCGTCATGAAACCGTCCACGTCGGTGTAGATGTTGAGCGCCTCGGCCCCCACCGCCGCCGCGATAATGGCCGCCGTGTAGTCCGAACCGCCGCGTCCCAGCGTGGTCGCCTCGCCGGTGGTCTTGTCCGACGAGATGAAGCCCGGCACGACGCTCACCCGCGCATCGTCCGCAAAAGTGGAGCGCACCAGTTCATTGGTGAGGGTGAAGTCGACGATATGCTTGTTGAAGTAGGGTTCGGTCTTGATGAAAGCGCGCGCGTCGCGCAGCACGGCGCCGTCGATGATCCGGCTGACGATCAGCGAGCTGAGCCGTTCGCCGTAGCCGACGACGGTGTTGGTCGTTTTGGGCGAGAGATCTTGGATGAGGAAGATGCCGCGGAGGATGTTTCCGAGCTCTTCGAGCAGCGCTTCGACCTGTGTCGAGGTCTCTGCCTGCAAATGCGTCGGCACGCTCTCGGCGATCGCCTCCCGGTGCCGGCGGCAGATGGTTTCGTACTGGTCGCGATAGGTCGGATCGGCTTGGGCCGCCGCCGCGCCCGTCGCTAACAGGAGGTCGGTGATGCCGCCCAGGGCGGAGACTACGACCGCTACGCGGCCCGGCTCCCGGCCGATGATCTCCCGGATATTTTGCAGACCGGCGGCCGAACCTACGGAGGTGCCGCCGAATTTGAAGACTTTCATCGCCTGTCTCTGATTTTCGTTCGGTGGTTGAAACGCGCAAGATAGACATTTTGCCGGAAATATCAGCCATCCGGAGGCGATGCGGGCGGAAAAAAGAAGGGGAGGGCCGCTCCGGAATCAGACGGTGCGGAGGTATTTTTCGTAGATGCTTTTCCGCAGTTCGTTCAGCGCGCCGAGGCGTTGCATGATCTCCTGCGCCTCCTCCATGGTCTGGATGCCGAGCAGCTCCTTCTGGAGCGAGGCGATGATCGAGCAGACCACTTTCGATTTATAGATCGTGATCGCCTTGGGTATGGCCTCGCCGAGCCGCTCGCGCTCGGTGGAGACGCGGATTTCGTAGCGCTCCCACATCCGGCTCGGGGCATAGGTCTCCTCTTCGGTCAGCAGATCCACCACGAGTGACGCCACGTCGGCCGAAGGGTGGTTGATGAAACGGTTCACCTCCGGCGCCCGCTTCTCCTCGCGGTAGATCCGGATGTACTCTTCGTAAATCTGCCGGCACAGCGGGCTGTGCATCTCGATGCGGTCGAGCTCCAGGTCGCCGATGATGGTCTCCGCCACACTCAACGAGACGATTTCCGTAGGCGACATCTCGAAGTCGAAGTTCTCGCCGCCGTATTTGAGCAGGTAGCCCACCAACTCCCGTTCCAACTGCTCCAGCTCGCGGTTGAGCCCCTGTTCGGCGAAGCTGAGCTTCGGGGCGAGATCGACCGGCGCCGTCGGTTCGGTGAACGGCCCCTCCGGCGAATAGGACGGCGCGGCGGTCGGATCGCTCTCCTGCCGTTGCAGAAACTGCTCCTTGCGCCGCTGGTTCTCCGCCACCTCGCGCCCCGCCTGACCGTCCACCATCGTGACCCGTTTTTTTGCGACCTCGCGAATCAGGATGTCTTCGTCGATTTCGAGCTTCCGCGCGCACTCCCGGATGAAGACCGACCGCGTGATCGCCTCCGGAATCGTGGCGATCGACTCCACCACGCTGGAGATCACCTCCGCCCGCTTGATCGGGTCTTCGGCCGCGTCGCCCAGCAGAATCCGGGTCTTGAACGAGATGAAGTCCTCTTCCTGCTCCTCGATATAGGCTTGCAGCTCCGTGGCGTTGTGCGCCCGGGCGAAAGAGTCCGGGTCTTCGCCCTCCGGCAGCAGCACGCACCGCACGGTCAGCCCCTCGCGCAGAATCATGTCGATCCCCCGCATCGAGGCTTTGATCCCCGCCGCGTCGCCGTCGTAGATGACCGTCACATTCTTGGTGAACCGCTTGATGAGCTTGATCTGCTCCACCGTGAGCGACGTCCCGGACGAGGCCACGACGTTCTCGACTCCCGACTGGTGCATCTGAAGCACGTCGGTGTAACCCTCGACCAGGATACAGCGGTTGAACTGCGTGATGGCCTTCTTGGCGAAGTAGATGCCGTAGAGGGTGTTGCTCTTGTGATAGATTTCGCTCTCGGGCGAGTTGAGGTATTTGGCGACCTTCTTGTCCGTCCGCAGCGTCCGCCCGCCGAACGCGATCACGCGCCCCGAGAGCGAATGGACGGGAAACATCACCCGTCCGCAAAAACGGTCGTAGTATCCCCCGCCGTTGGCTGCCTCCCGTTTGATGGTGAGCCCCGTGCCCACCAGAAAGGATTCCTGATACCCCTCGCTCAGCGCGGCCCGGGTCATGGCGTCGCCCTTGGAGGGGCAATAGCCGAGCTGGAACTTCGCGATCGTGGCGTCGGTAAACCCCCGTTCGCGGAAGTAGCTCACGCCGATGCTCTCCCCCTCCGGCGTCCGCAGCTGGGACTCGAAGTACTGGTTGGCCCACGAGGTGACGACCATCATGCTCTCGCGGTCGTCGTTGCGCTGGCGCTCTTCGGGGGTCTGCTCCTTCTCGCGGACTTCGATGCCGTATTTCTTGGCCACCCACTTCAGGGCTTCGACGTAGCTCAGTCCCTCGTGCTCCATCACGAAGCTGATGGCGTTGCCCCCCTTGCCGCACCCAAAGCATTTGTAGAGCCCTTTGGAGGGCGAGACGACGAACGAGGGGGTCTTTTCGTTGTGGAACGGACAGCAGGCCTGGTAGTTGACCCCTTTCTTCTTCAGGGTCACGAAGTCGCTCACCACATCCACGATGTCTGCGGCGGCGAAAATTCGGTCTACGGTCTGGCGGTCGATCATAACGGGAACAAAGTTACGGTTTTTAGGCTTCGGTCGGCGTGTCGCTCTTTTTCCGGGAAATATTATTTTTGCACCCGATTCTCAATCTCTTCCGAAGCATGAAACGAATCCTTGCCGTTTTTATTTCGATCCTGCTGGGCATCGCTTGCGTCCGGGCTGCCGACAGCACTGAAAAACGGGTGAAATTCAAGTTCGGGGGGCGCATCGATGCCCAGCTGTTCCATGACTCGTACACCTCGAAAGCCTCGAACAGCGGCATTTTCTATTACTTCCCGCTCGCGCCGGAATACAACGCGCAGGGGCAGGATCTGCACCGGGAAAATTCGTTGCGGTTCGGGGTGGCCAATTCGCGGCTGCGTTTCACCGCCACGGCGGCCGACATCCTCGGCGGAGAGGCTGCCGGATACGTCGAAACCGACTTCATGGGGTCGGGCAGCAACATCGGCGTGCTGCGGCTGCGGCATGCTTATATCTCGTTGAATTGGGAGCGGAGCCAGCTGATGATCGGCCAGACCAACAACCTGTCGGTGCCGGAGGAGGTCTTCCCGAACACGGTGGCGCACGGAGCCGGAACGCCGCTCAATCCCCAGTCGCGTATCCCGCAAATCCGGTATTCCCGGAAGTTGGGCGAAATCGTTCGGTTGAGCGCGGCGGCGGGCTTTTATACCGGCAAGGAGGGCGAGGCGCAGGCCTATGGGCTGGTGCCCGATTTCGCCCTGCGGCTGTCGGTCGGCGACAACCGGACGAAGGTGAGTGTCAGTGGAGCCGTGAAGTCGATCCGGCCGCGCAACCTGACGGAGGATTCGATCCGGACGCACCGGCGGGTGGCGGCTTTCAATGCCTCGATTTTCGGGCTCTATACGTTCGGCGGGGGACACAAACTGACCGCTTTCGCGATGTGGGGCGAAGATCTCTCCACGCTCAGCATGCTGGGGGGATACGGGCCGCGGTTGAGGGATGTGGAGCGCGGCGAGACGGATTACGGTTATACGACCACGCAGACGATCGCCATGTGGCTCGGATTCGAAACGAAGATCATGAAGGGCTGGCAGCCGGGCCTGCTGACCGGCTGGACGAAGAATTTAGGGTCGGGCCGAGAGATCGACCTGGCTGAGGCGGAGATTCCGGACAAGGGGATCGACTGGTATTTCCGGCTCTCGCCGCGCCTGTGGTACCACTACAAACAGCTCTCGTTCGGGCTGGAGTATATGTACAGTCTCGCTTCGTGGGGCCGGGCGTTCGACGCGCACTACCGGCCGACGGAACGGTACGAAAATTCGCAGAACCACCGCGTTACGCTGCTGGCCCGCTTCAAATTCTAAAGTAAGTCTCGGGAATAAAGATATTATAGAGAACCGCCCGTCGGCCATGCGACGAGCTCCATCCGAACCCCGTCTCCCTCCGTCGTTTGCGACAGCCGGGCATAAGCCGGTCGTTCAATCCACTCGCCCAGTATCACCACCTCGCATCTGCTTCCCAGCCGATGTATGATCGGTGTGTGGATATGCCCGCAGACGAGATAATCCGTCTCCGGATGATCCGCGGCGTAGACCCGCGCAAAGCGCACGATCGGCTCCTCTTCGCCCCGGAAAACGTGCGCCACCCCCTCCGTCCTCCCGTGCCGGTTGTGCGACGACCACCACCGTCCGAAACGCATCATCGTGTTCGGATGGAGCCCCGCCGCCGCCACCCGCCTCAGCCACCGGCAGTGGAAAATCCGGCGCAGTACGGTGTATTTCCAGTCGCCGCTCTTCCCCAGCCCGTCGCCGTGCGCCACGAAAATCCGTTTTCCGTACAGTTCGAACACCTCCGGAGTCGTATGCACCGTCATGCCGATCTCGGTCGCAAAGTAGTCGCCGATCCACAAGTCGTGGTTGCCGACAAAAAAGTGTACCGGTATCCCCTGGTCGCAGAACGCCGCCAGCCGGCCCAGCGTCCGTGCGAAACCTTTGGGCACCACCCGCCGGTATTCGAACCAGAAGTCGAAAATGTCGCCCGCCAGAAAAAGCCCTTCGCAGTCCGCTTCGATCGCATCGAGCCACGCCACGAACAGCCGCTCCCGCTCCCGCGGATCTTCGTCGCGGTAGGAGAGTCCCAGATGGACGTCGGATGCGAAATAGTAAGCCATAAAAAATGAAGATAGTCGGACGAGTCCGATGTCGCGTTACCGCGGCAGCAAGTCGCTCAGCCAGTCGGTGTAGGTCCACACGTAATAGCAGACATATCCCAACGCCCCCAGAGCGATCAATACCGCCAAAAACGAGACGGTGTAATTGTGCGGATTCCGTTCCCTCGGCGGCGCCACTCTCGGCCCCCGCCGTCCGCCGCCGTGTCGTCCCGGCCCCGGACGCCTCTGGCTCCGCCTCCGGTCATACCCGCCTGGGGCGTAGGCAGCCTCCGTCTCCGCCGCCGTCCCGTTGCCGTCCGCCAGCCACCGCCCCACAGGCAGCACCAGCGGCTCCGTCGGCAGCGGATTGAGCAGCTCCAGAAACTCCGGATCGGGATAGAACTCCGCCGTGCGTTGCAGATAGCCGTCGTAACCCTCCGTCTCGCGCAGGGCGATCGTCCCGACCCCGTCGAGCCACATCGACCCCTCGGCCAGCCCTTGTGCCCGGGCCTCCGCGCAGGCTGAGGCGCGCCACTCCTCCTCCCATGCCGCCGCCGTCGCCAGGTCTACGGCCAGCTCCGCCGCGATGATCTCCACGAACGGCACCCCCTCCGTATATCCCCCCTCGTCGTCCGTCAACGGCTCTCCCTCCGGCACCAGCTCCGGCATCCGCCGCGGCGGATCGAGCCGACGCCCGGTCGCGAACTGGGCCCCGCTGCGCAAAGTCCGCAACGTCCCCACCCCCTCCAGCGTCACCGGAAGGTGTTGCAGCAGGTAACGGCGCAATATGGTTGTCACGGAATCCATCTCTGTCTCGGTCAGCTTATTTGGTGTTCTGTTTTGTGTCGATCGGCGGCAAACCGGCGATGGTCTCTTCGATCACCGTCGGAAAGTGGCGGTGCTCCAGCACATGAATTTTCGCGGCAAGCGTCTCCGCCGTGTCGTCGGCGTCCACCGCCACCGTGGCCTGGAAAATCGTGTCCCCGCTGTCGTACCGTTCGTTGACCCAGTGGATCGTGATGCCCGACTCCCGTTCTCCCGCCTCGATCACCGCGCGGTGCACCCGGTCGCCGTACATCCCCCGCCCGCCGAACTTCGGCAGCAGCGCCGGATGGATGTTCACGATCCGTCCCGCATAGGCATCCGTCAGATAGTGAGGCACCAGCCACAGAAAACCCGCCAGGACGATAAAGTCGATCCCGTGTTCCTGCAATAACGATGCCACCCGTCCCCCCGGTTCGCCGAACTCCTCGCGCGTGAAGACCGCCGTCGGCACCCCGAACCCCTCGGCCCGTTTCAAAGCGTAGGCATCCTCGCGGTTCGAGAGCAGCAAAGCCACCCGCCCCCGCGTCGAACCTTCGAAATGCCGCATGATCGCCTCCGCATTCGTCCCCGAACCGGATGCGAAAATCGCTATGTTAATCATAATGAGTCGTTTGTGTTGAATTCGGCAAATAAAAGTACAAAAAAAACAGACCCGCCGCCCGAATTTCAGAAAAAAACCATACTTTTGTCCTGCGTCGGGACAACATTTCGATCCGAAAACACGCACTTAGATTGTCAAACCTAAATTAAGAACACTATGTCTGAAATCTCTTCAAAAGTAGTCGAAATCATCGTCGATAAACTCGGCGTGGATGCTTCGGAAGCGGTTCCTACCGCCAGCTTCACCAACGATCTGGGCGCCGATTCGCTGGACACCGTCGAACTGATCATGGAATTCGAAAAAGAATTCGAAATCTCGATTCCGGACGAAGACGCTGAAAAGATCGCTACCGTGGGTGACGCCATTACCTACATCGAAGGCAAAAAGAACTAAGCGACCGATTCGGTTGTAGACTCAGTATAAGACTGTTTCGGACACTTTAGCAATATAGCGTTCGGAACAGTCTCTGTTTTGACCCGAACCGCGGCGCCGGTCGCTTTCGCACGTAGCCCGCCGTCTTTCGGTCGGATCACTCCCATTCAACTTAAATCCTTTATGAACTTGAGACGAGTAGTAGTAACGGGTATCGGAACGATCAACCCGCTGGGGAACAACGCCGCAGAATACTTCGAGAACCTCGAAAAAGGGGTCAGCGGAGCCGCTCCGATCACCCATTTCGACGCTTCGAAATTCAAAACCCAATTCGCCTGCGAAGTCAAAGGGTTCGATCCCAACGAACACTTCGACCGCAAAGAGGCCCGCAAATACGACCGATTCACCCAGTTCGCGCTGGTCGCAGCCAAAGAGGCGCTCGGAGATGCGGGGCTCACCGATGCCGAAGGGAAAGCGATCGACGCTATCGACTTGGATCAGGTAGGGGTCGTTTGGGCTTCGGGGATCGGCGGCATCGAGACCTTCTTCAACGAAGTCATGAACTACGCCCACGGCGACGGGACGCCGAAATACAACCCGTTCTTCATCCCGAAAATGATCGCGGATATCGCCGCAGGGCATATCTCGATGAAATACGGGTTCCGCGGGCCCAACTACTGTACGGTTTCGGCTTGCTCGTCGTCTAACCATGCCTTTATCGACGCCCTGAACCTCATTCGGTGGGGGAAAGCCGACGTCATCGTATCGGGAGGCTCGGAAGCCGCTATCAATCAGGCGGGGATCGGAGGATTCAACGCCATGCAGGCGCTCTCTACCAGAAATGACGACCCGGCTACCGCTTCGCGGCCGTACGACACGGGTCGCGACGGCTTCGTGATGGGCGAAGGCGCAGGGGCTCTGGTGCTCGAAGAGTATGAACACGCCAAGGCCCGTGGCGCGAAAATTTATGCCGAAGTGGTCGGCGGGGGGATGAGCGCGGACGCTTACCACCTGACCGCTCCGCATCCGGAAGGCTCGGGCGCTGCGCGCGCCATGCGCGAAGCCTTGAAAGACGCGGGGATTGCTGCCGAAGAGGTGGACTATATCAATACCCACGGGACTTCGACCCCGGCGGGCGACGGGCCGGAACTCACCGGGATCCAGACCGTTTTCGGGGAGCATATCTACGACATGAACATCAGTTCGACCAAATCGATGACCGGGCACCTTTTGGGCGGCGCTGCGGCTATCGAGGCGCTGGCTTGTATCATGGCCATCGACAAGGGGATCGTGCCGCCGACCATTAACGTGACCGAACTCGATCCGCATATCGATCCGAAAATCAACCTCACGCTGGGTAAGGCACAGCGGCGGGAGATCAATTGCGCGTTGAGCAATACGTTCGGTTTCGGGGGGCACAACTCGACCGTGATTTTCAAAAAAGTGCGGTAGTTTTCCGATTGCGTGGAAACCCGCTTCTCTTAACATTTCGTCCGGGCTGTCGCGCTTTTCGTGCGACAGCCCGGGCTCTTTTCATCAATACACCTCATGATCTGGCATCGTCTTTTTCGCCGGCCTTCATCCTCCGACCGGCTCTATTATCGCCTGATACGACGCATCTTCGGCATCGTTCCGAACAACGTGGAGCTCTACAAACTGGCTTTGGTGCACCGTTCCGCATCGGTTACGGTGGACGACGGTCGGACGGTCAATAACGAACGTCTGGAATTTCTGGGCGACGCGGTGATCGAGGCGGTGGTGTCGGAACTTCTCTTTATCGAGTATCCGGAGGCCAACGAAGGATTTCTGAGCAAGTTGCGTTCGCGGATGGTGAGTCGCGAGACGCTGAATCGGGTGGCGTTGGAGCTGGGTCTCGACGACGTGATCGTCGCTCACCCGTCGAGCTTAGTGGCGAGCCGGAACAACATCTACGGTGACGCGTTCGAAGCGTTGGTCGGTGCGCTCTATTTAGATCGGGGATACGAGACCACGGGACGGGTGCTGATCGAGTCGGTGTTCGCGCGCCACGTGGATTTGGAGGCGCTGGAGCAGACCGAAAAAGATTTCAAGAGTCGGATGATCGAGTGGGGGCAGAAGCATCACCGAAATATCGCGTTTCGCAGTCGGGAGTGTGCCGATCACGTCGAACTGACTCCCCATTTCGAGTCTGAGCTTTGGATCGACGGCGAGAAAGCGGGCTATGGTGACGGCCGCTCCAAAAAGGAGGCGGAACAGCTCGCGGCACACGATGCTTACAAGCAGCTCGGCATCGGAGGTTAGTGGAACAGATTATTAAAGTAAAGGGTTGGGCCGAGGCTGCCGCCTTGGTTAAGGCCGTCGGCAGCTTTAGGATGCGCAGCATCCTTGAAAGTTTTTTCGGTTCCTTTTGTTCACAAAAGGAACAGTTCAAGGCGGGGCAAAGCTCGACCGCGCGCGACTGCTGGAGAAGGAAATCATTCAAACGCGTGTTTCGCGTTTGAAT
>NZ_CAQIVA010000025.1:0-27253 GCF_948810725.1 uncultured Rikenella sp. | reverse complement strand
GGGAAATCCAGTCAAAACGTGCCAGCACATTTTGACGATTTCCCTCTTTAGGCGGCGGCGCGCGGTCGAGCTTTGCCTCGCCTGAAACTGCCCTGCGCGGGCGGCGGACGGCTAATAAGGCAAAGACAACCCTAACAAAACGCCCGATGGGCGCCCCGGCGGGACGGAGCGAAACTACGTTTCGCTTACTTGTTTACTTCGCCCTATTCTCTGTTCGCGCGCCTTGCGCGATTCATTCTATCTCGGCTCACCGCCGAAATAGTTGAATCGCTCCTTTAGACGGATGCTGACGCATCCTAAAGCTGCCGACGGACCAAATCCCTAAAACGCGCAGCACGGCGATCCAGTTCTTCGTTCCGCACCCCAACCCCATCAAAAAACAGGCCACGAAGAACCGCCTATTTCGGCGCCTGGCGGTAAAGGTAGACCCCGATCGCAGCATAAATCACGTTCGGAAGCCAAACGGCTATCACCGGAGGCAGCATCCCCCCTTTGGCAAACTCGCCCGTAAAACGCATCAACACGATATATGTGAAACAGAGCGTGATCCCCACCCCGATATGCAGCCCCGTCCCGCCCCGCACTTTGCGCGACGAAAGCGACACTCCGATCAAAGTCAACACGAACGTAGACAACGGATAAGCCCACCGCGAATAGGCCTCGATCTGGAAAATCGGCACCATGTCCGACCCTTTGGCCTGCTGCTGGCGGATGAAACGCCGCAAACGCACCGAGTTCATCGTCTGAACGAGGTTCTGCGTCCGCCCCAGCTCGGCAGCGATCAGGTTGATCGCCGTGTCCAACGGCGTGGTGTATTTGGTCAGTATCTCGCGCTCCCCCTCATAGTGCCGCGTGAAGTATTTCGAAGCCTTCCACCGTCCCGTCACGGTGTCGAACCGGACGTTCTGCGCTTCGAGCGTGCTGACGATATTCCCGCCGTCGTAACTCTCGATGGCGAAGTATTCGGCCACTTTGCTCTTGTCCTGAAACCCCCGGATGTAGACGAACGTCCCGGGTTCGAGCTGCCGGTAGATGTGGGGTTCGTAAGCCGATTTGTGTTTCCCCATGTACTTCGCCTCGAAAGCCAGCCGCCGGGCATTGGCCTCGGGAATCAGAAAGAGGTTCAGGCTCAGGCTCAGAACGGTGATCAGCAGGGCCGAGACGAAGTAAGGCCACATGAGCCGCCGAAAGCTCACGCCGCTCGAAAGAATGGCGATGATTTCGGTGTCGTAGGCCATCTTCGAGGTGAAGAAGATGACGGCGATAAAGGTAAAAAGCCCGCTGAACTGGTTGACGAAGTAGGGGATGAAATTGACGTAGTAGTCGAGCAGGATAGCCGACACCGGGGCATGCCCCTCCAGGAAGTCGTCGATCTTCTCGGCCGCGTCGAAAATCACGACGATCATGATGATCAGCCCGATAGCAAAGAGATATGTCCCCAGAAACCGGCGCATGATGTACCGGTCGATGATTTGCAGTTTGAGTTTCTTGAGTAGTCGTATCATAGCCTCCGGCCCAGTTTTTCGACCATTTCGGCCTTCCATGCGGCAAAATCGCCCGCCACGATCCGCTGCCGCGCCTCGCCCACGAGCCACAGATAAAAGCCCAGATTGTGCAGCGACGCGATCTGTGCGGCCATCATCTCGCCGGCGACGGTCAGGTGGCGCAGATAAGCCTTCGTATAAGCCGTGTCCACGAAGGTGTGCCCCATCGGATCGATGGGCGAGAAATCCTCGGCCCACTTTTGGTTACGGATATTAATAATCCCTTCGGAGGTGAAGAGCATCCCGTTGCGTCCGTTGCGCGTCGGCATCACGCAGTCGAACATGTCCACGCCCCGTTCGATCGCCTCCAAAATATTGATCGGCGTCCCCACGCCCATCAGGTACCTCGGCCGGTCGGAGGGGAGGATTTCGTTCACGACCTCGATCATCTCGTACATCACCGGCGCGGGTTCCCCCACCGCCAACCCGCCGATGGCATAGCCGTCGGCGTCGAACTGCCGGACGAACTCGGCCGATTTCCGACGCAGGTCGGCATAGGTGCATCCCTGCACGATTGGAAAGAGGGACTGGTGGTAGCCATACGGGCAATCGGTCTTGACGTATTGCGCAAAACAGCGTTCGAGCCACCGTGCCGTCCGGTCCCACGATTTCGAGGCGTAGTCGTACTCCGCCGTCCCCGGCGGACACTCGTCGAAGGCCATCATGATATCGGCGCCGATCAGGCGCTGGGTGTCGATCACGTTCTCGGGCGTAAACAGATGCCGCGAGCCGTCGATATGGGACTGGAAGCGGCACCCCTCTTCGGTCAGTTTCCGGATGCCGGTGAGCGAGAAGACCTGGAATCCGCCGCTGTCGGTCAGAATGGGGCCGTCCCACCCCGCGAACCGATGCAGACCGCCGGCTTTATACAAGGTGTCGGTTCCGGGCCGCAGGTAGAGGTGGTAGGTATTTCCGAGGATGATCCGGGCGCGGACTTCGTCGCGGAGGTCGCGGTGGAAGACGCCTTTGACGCTGCCGACGGTGCCGACGGGCATGAAAATCGGGGTGGGTATCTCGCCGTGGTCGGTGCGGAGCATGCCGGCTCGGGCACGGGAGTTGGGGTCGGTATGTTGGAGGGTGAAACGCATAGTGTCTTTCTAAACGCAAATGTAGGGCTTTTATTCTTTCGGCCCCGGCACGGAGGCGAAATTTCCCGACGCTGGAGCTAAATTGACAAGTCGACCGCAGGGGCCGGTTATTTGGGGTAGCCGTCGGGCAGAGGCGGCGGGCTACTTGGGATCGCTTTAGGGTAGAGGCGGCCCGGTTCGAGTGTTTCGCGCCCCCGTTTATTCCGAGAGGCAACGCAACTGAAAACCGTAGGCGCGGTAGCCCGCGCTGCTGGGGTAGAGCTCCGTCACGTTGAAAACCAAGTGCATGCCATAGGTACCGCTGACCCTGGAAGACCAGCTGAACCCGTGGTTGCCGACGTAGTACAGCGCGCCCCCGCCGCCGTCGTGGTAGCCCGGGGCGGTGCCCGCAGGGCGTTTTGTTGGTTGTCTCTATCCTACTTTGGTTTGACCTTGGTGGGGCGGACGCCCGGGAGGTGCCGCAATTCTCGACGCGTGAGCGGCGTGTTGCGGGCCTACCGGGGGCAGGCGTCCGGCCCGCGCGACCCGTTGGGTCGCAAGAACTCCGCCACCAGCACCGCCCAATTCTTTCGGTTCGGGCTGCGGCGTCCGGCCCGGGCATCAAAGATGCCCCGCCGCAGGCCCGGCGGTTCTACGAACCGCAAAAGCAACACCTTTTTCGGACGGCTTCGGCCTGTCGCCCACTCCCCCGAGCGGCTTCGCCGCTGAGCGAACAGGCCGGCGACCTAAAGGTCGCAAGAGCAACAACACATTCACCGCCCCATTCTGTAAGATTCGTCCTCGGCGCGCCCCCCACGCGCCGCTGATGCGTCGCTCTCGCCGAGGACGGCGATTCCTCAAGGAATAGCGCTATTCGCTTTTGGTTTAAGCGGGTCGCCGCCAGCGGTGACTGCAACGAGCTCCGTCGAGTTGCACTCCGCCGCGTGGGGTGGCGGCGAACTGCGCGGCTCTGCGAGCCGCAAGAGCAACGCCTTTTTCTGTCAAGTTCACGCGGATCGAAGCCTGCGGGGCTCAAAGCAACGTCAGTTGCGGGCCTCCGCTGCGGGAGGCTTCGGCCCGCGCGGCTCTACGAGCCGCAAAAGCACAGCCCCAAGCACTGCCCCGTGTCAGCATCATTGCGGCTCCGCTTTCGCTCCGCCACGTTTCCGTCGCCCGCCCGCCTAAAGAGGGATTTCATCTCGATTTTGCTCACCGCAAAACGAGCGAAATCCCTCTTTAGGCGGGCGGGCGACGGGGTTTTCGCGAGCGGATCGAGTTTTTTCACACGTCGTTCTTTGTCCGCGCGCCTGGGGAAATCTTGTCAAAACGTGCCAGCACATTTTGACGATTTCCCTCTTAAGGCGTGGCGCGCGGTCGAGCTTTGTCACGCCTAAAACTGCCCTGCGCGGGCGGCGTCCGGGTGACCCCGGCGGGACAGAGCGATACTGCGTATCGCTTAATCTGCTCAGCCCAACCCTTTGTCTGCGCAACCCCCGCTTCGCAGACGAATTATAAACAACAGATTTTCTTCGAGTTAAAATCTCGGCTTAAAAAAAATCTCGCGAAACGGAACGAAATTGCACGCTCTTTGCAACACTGTGTCGCGAACCGACAACACGCCGTCCGAAGGCTCGCTCCCCCGGCCCCCATCGAAAAACCGGCCGAAGCCTGCTTCGAACGACCGAACGTCCCGGATACCACCATTTACGACGAAAGAATTATTGAACCGAAAATCAAGTTATTCATTCTCTAAAACCTATCCGATCATGGCAAGTTCTACCAAATCCACCGCGGTCAAGCTCAGCGTGATGACGCTGGCCATCATGAACATCGCCGCCGTGGTGAGCCTACGGGGGCTTCCGGCCGAAGCTACCTACGGACTCAGTTCCGCGTTTTACTACCTCTTCGCCGCCATCGTCTTCCTGATCCCGACGGCGCTCGTGGCTGCCGAACTGGCCGCCATGTTCTCCACCAAGCAGGGCGGCGTCTTCCGCTGGGTGGGCGAAGCCATGGGAACCCGGGCCGGATTCCTAGCCATCTTCCTCCAGTGGGTCGAAAGCACCATCTGGTTCCCCACCGTGCTCACCTTCGGAGCCGTCTCCATCGCCTTTATCGGCATGAACGAAGTCCACGACATGACCCTCGCCTCAAACAAACTCTATACGCTGATCGTCGTGCTGGCCATCTACTGGATCGCGACCTTCATCTCGCTCAAAGGCTTGGGGTGGGTCGGTAAGGTCTCAAAAATCGGGGCCATGGTCGGCACCATCATTCCGGCCGGACTGCTGATCGTCTTCGGCGTGATCTACATCGCCACCGGAGGACAGAACCACATGGACATGAGCCAGAGCTTCTTCCCCGACCTCTCGAAATTCGACAACCTCGTCCTCGCCTCCAGCATCTTCCTCTTCTATGCCGGGATGGAGATGATGGGCGTCCACGTGATGGATGTCAAGAATCCCGACCGGAACTATCCGAAAGCCATCTTTATCAGCGCCGCCGCTACCGTGCTGATCTTCGTGCTCGGCACCTTCGCCCTGGGCTTCGTGGTGCCCGCCAAGGACATCAACCTGACCCAGTCGCTGCTGGTCGGCTTCGACGGCTACCTGAAATACCTCCACCTGACGTGGGCGACCCCGGTGATCGCCGTGGCGCTGGCCTTCGGCGTGCTGGCGGGCGTGCTGACCTGGGTGGCCGGCCCTTCGAAAGGGATCTTCACCGTCGGACGCTCGGGCTACCTGCCGCCGTTCTTCCAGAAGACCAACAAACTGGGCGTGCAGAAGAATATCCTCTACATCCAGGGCGGGGTGGTGACCCTGCTGGGGCTCCTGTTCGTCATCATGCCGTCGGTGCAGTCCTTCTACCAGATACTCTCGCAGCTGACGGTCCTGCTCTACCTCATCATGTACATGCTGATGTTCGCCTCGGCCATCGTGCTGCGCTACCGGATGCCGAAGGAACAACGCCCGTTCCGGATCGGTCGCCAGGGCAACGCGCTCCTGTGGCTGGTCGGCGGTGTCGGGTTCTGCGGCTCGCTGCTGGCCTTCGTGCTGAGCTTCGTGAAGCCGGGCTCCATCTCGGGCATCAGCAACGGCATGTGGTTCGGAGTGCTGATCGTCGGGGCGGTGATCGTGGTGGCCACGCCGTTCATCATCTACGCGCTGCGCAAACCGAGCTGGCGCGACCCGAACTCCGATTTCCAACCGTTCCACTGGGAAACTCCCGCTGCGACGCCGGCGCCCGGAACGGTCGATTCGAAAACCCACTAATTCACTCTATTATATAACCTTTTAAAAACTTATCTGTTATGAAAACAAATGCAAGCAACGCAGCAGCCAAAGTAGCTTTGGCTGGAGCAAAAAGCAAACTGAAAGACGCCGGAAAAGCAGTAAAAGATGCGGCTTCGGATGCGGCTACGGCTGTGTCGATCAAGGCCGGACAGGTCAAAGAGACGGTCAAAGAAAAAGCGGCCCAAATGAAAGAGGCTGTGAAAGAAAAGGCCGAACAGGTCAAAGAAACGGTCAAGGAGAAAACCGATCAGGCGAAGGAAAAGGCCGGACATATGAAAGAAACGGTCAAAGAAAAGGCGGATCAGGTCTCCGAAACGGTCAAGGAGAAGGTGAACAAGGGGGTGGCTACGGCTGCTACGGCGGTCTCGGCGGCGGCGCACAAGGTCGGTGAAAAGGCGGACGAGGTGGGCGAAAATGCCAAGAAAAAAGGCGCGTGCAAAAGCTGTAAAAAATAACATGTAATTATCCGATCGATTTTTTGCATTCCGTTCTTTGTCCTGTATGGAACCGTACCTTTTCTGAAGAAAAGGTACCCAAAAGACTTTCGTGATAGCTACGCTACTCCTTAGGCTCCGCAGTCCTCATTCTTGGTGAGTTTGTCGGGCTGGGTTTTCTCGGCGGGGCGCTATAATGCGAGTATTACCCTAATGCGCCCGCGCCGGAAAACCACAGCCCAACGAACAAACCGAGATTTGGGCGACCGGCAGCTTGAGGATGCGTCAGCATCCGTCTAAAGTTTTTTTGGTTCTTTTTGTTCACAACCGACGCTGCCAGCGAGAGCAATGCAAACATAGTTTGCAAATTGCCGAGCGGCGAGGAGGAAAACGAGCGCAGCGAAGTTAAAAAGAACAGTACCCTCCAGCACAATGATCAGGAACACAAAAAATCGATCGGATAAAATTTCAGGTTATGAAAAAGACGATTTCGACCTCATCACTTCGGGCCTTGGTAGCCGAGGCCTATGACCAGGTGAAGAGCGCCACCGGAGGTGCGAACGCCGACTATATTCCCTATTTGGCCAACGTGCCCTCCGACCTGTTCGGGATCGCGTTGTGTCTTCCGAACGGCGAGTTGATCGAAGCCGGCGACACGGACTATGTCTTCGGCATCGAATCCATCTCGAAAGTGCACACCGCCGTGCTGGTTTTGCGCCAGTCGGGTGCCGACGAGCTGCTCGCGAAGATCGGCGCCGACGCGACGGGGCTTCCGTTCAACTCCATCATGGCGATTCTGCTCGAAAAAGATCACCCGAGTACGCCATTGGTCAATTCGGGAGCCATTTCGGCCTGTAGCCTGGTGAAACCGGTGGGCAATGCCGACGCCAAGTGGCAGGCCATCGTGGATAACATGACCGATCTGTGCGGTTCCCCGCTGGTTTTGCAGCAGGAGCTCTACAAGTCAGAAACAGCCACCAACTTCAACAACAAGTCGATCGCGTGGCTGCTGAAGAACTACAACCGGATCTACGACGATCCGGATATGTCGCTGGATCTCTACACGCGCCAGTGTTCGATGGGAGTGACGGCGCGCCAGCTGGCCGTTGCGGGATGTACGATCGCTTCGTACGGCATGAACCCCGTGACGAAACAGCAGGTTTTTCCGTCCGCTCTGGCCCCGAAGATCGTGGCGTTGATCGCCGCGGTGGGCTTCTACGAACACACGGGCGATTGGATGTATACCAGCGGAATCCCGGCTAAGACGGGTGTCGGAGGCGGCATCATGGGCGTTCTGCCCGGTGGGTTTGGAATCGCCGCCTTCGCCCCGCCGCTCGACGACGCCGGCAACTCGGTGAAAGCGCAGCTCGCCATCAAGTACATTACCCAGCATCTGGGCGTGAACGTGTACGGGGGCGACAGTATCGAGATTACGGCATAGCTTTCGCCGGACGTTGCGCACGGTTCGACCGGTCGCTTGCGGCATCGGGCATTCGTCCGGCGCGAACGGGCACAACGTTTGTGTTGTCCGACGCGAATGGGGTTCCTCCCGTCCTTCCCTCTGAACGAGGCCAAGGGCGGGAGGAACTTTTGTGTGTGTGCGAGGAGGACTCGGGGCGCCTCAACTTTCCAACCGCCCCCCAAAAGAAACGGAGCGTTCCTGACGGAACGCTCCGTAAATCGATAAAATAGACGTCCGCCGCCCGTCTATCCCCTACTTCGCCGCCTTGCAGCGGTACGATGCCCGGTATTTCCCCTTCACGAAAGCCGCCAGCTTCGATTTAATCAGGTTCTTGCGCAACGGCGCGATCCGATCCGTGAAGACCATCCCGTCCGTATGGTCGTATTCGTGCTGGATCACGCGCGCCGGATAGCCGTCGAACGCTTCGTCCCGCGGCTGGAGATGCTCGTCGATGTAGCGGATCCGGATGTTCGACGGACGCACCACATCTTCGTTCAACCCCGGCAGACTGAGACACCCCTCGTTCATCTTGATGTTCGCGCCGCCGCGTTCGTAGATCTCGGCGTTGATAAAGACCTGCCGCAGGGGCATCCCTTTGGGCAGTTCGTTCGCCACGGGGGTCAGGTCGATGCAGAAGAGCCGGATCGGCAGGCCGATCTGAGGAGCGGCCAGCCCCACGCCATCGGCCTGGAGCATCGTTTCGAACATGTCGTCGATCAGTTTCTGCAACTCGGGATAGGTCGCGGGGTCAATCTCGCGAGCCTGCTCGCGCAGCACCGGGGTGCCGTAAAGGTAAATCGGTAGTATCATGACACACTGTTTTTTATTGCTCGTCCCGCCGACAGGGCGCCAGCCCTTCGGCCGCGGCCAGTCGCTCCATCAGGGCGTAGGCCGCCTCGTAGTCGTTGGGAATCTCGCCGTCGAGGATGGCGTTCTTGATCCCCTCCTTGATCACCCCCACGGCCCGACAAGGCGGCAGGCCGTAGGTCTCCATAATGATCTCCCCGGTAATCGGGGGCTGGAAGTTCCGGATGTGGTCTTTCTCCTCGATCTCTTTGAGCTTGCGCCGCACGAGGGCGAAATTGGCCAGGTAGCGCCGCACTTTGGCGTCGTTGCCCGAGGTGATGTCCGCTTCGCAAAGGGTCATCAGCTCGTCGATATCGTCGCCGGCCTCAAACAGCAGCCGCCGAACGGCGGAGTCGGTCACCTCGTCTTCCGACAGGATAATCGGCCGCAGGTGGAGAAAAACGAGCTTCTGGACGTATTTCATCCGCTCGTCCATCGGCAGTTTCTGTTCGCGGAAGATGGCCGGAATCATCTTCGAACCGACCACTTCGTGTCCGTGGAAGGTCCACCCGGCCCGGTCGTCCCAAGCCTTGGTGCGGGGCTTGCCGATGTCGTGCAGCAGGGCGGCCCACCGCAACCAGAGGTGGTCGGTTCGGGGGACGATATTATCTAAAACTTTCAGGGTGTGCAAAAAATTGTCCTTGTGCCCCCGCCCGCGCACGGTTTCCACCCCTTTGAGCCGGGCGAGCTGCGGAAAGATCAGCTCCAGCAGGCCGCTCTCGTCGAAGAGCCGCCACCCTTTCGACGGCCGGGGCGAGCGCATGATCTTCTCGACTTCGGTGGCGATCCGCTCGCGGGAGATGATGCCGATCCGCTCGCGGTTGCGCCGGATGGCGGCGAAGGTTTCGGGTTCGATCCGGAAGTCGAGCTGGGTGGCGAACCGGATGGCGCGCACCATCCGCAGGGGGTCGTCCGAGAAGGTGGTGTCGGGATCGAGCGGCGTCCGGATGAGCTGGGCCTCCATGTCCTCCATCCCACCGAACGGATCGACCAGCTCGCCGAAGTTGTCGCCGTTCAGCCCGAAGGCCATGGCGTTGATGGTAAAGTCGCGCCTCCGCTGGTCGTCTTCCATGGTGCCGTCCTCGACGATGGGTTTGCGCGAGTCGGCGCGGTAGGATTCGCGCCGGGCGCCGACGAATTCGACTTCCCACTCGCCGACGCGCAGCATGGCGGTGCCGAAGTTCCGGAAAACATTGACCCGGCTGCGCACTTCGCGCCCCAGCTCTTCGGCAACGGCGATCCCGCCGCCGGTGCCTCCCCCCACGACGACGATGTCGATGTCGGTGCAGGGCCGCAGGAGGAAAGTATCGCGTACATAACCGCCTATCGCATAGGCATGTACGCCGCGCCGGTCGGCAATGGTGCCGATGCGTCGGAAGAGGGGGTCGCTCAGGGCTTTTCGAATCGTCGCCTCCATCGTGCTATCGTTCGGTGTTACGCAGTTTCTGGCGGTAGAGCCGGACGGTGTTTTCGAGCCCGAGATACAGGGCCTCGGAAATAAGGGCGTGGCCGATCGAGACTTCGAGCAGCCCCGGAATCCGGTCGGCGAAGTATTCGAGATTCTCCAAACTGAGGTCGTGCCCGGCGTTCAACCCCAAACCGCACGCTGCGGCGGCTTCGGCAGCAGCCACGAACGGGGCGATGGCCGCTTCGCGGTTGTTGCGATAACCGGTGGCATAGGCTTCGGTGTAGAGTTCGACGCGGTCGGCGCCGATCTGCGCGGCGCCTTCGACCATCCGGGGATCGGCATCCACGAAAATGGAGACGCGGATGCCGTTCTGCTGGAACCCTTGGGTTATTTCTGTCAATAAGTCTTTGTTTTTCAGCGTATCCCACCCGGCATTGGAGGTGATGGCGTCGGGTCCGTCCGGAACGAGGGTGACCTGTGCGGGGCGCACTTCGTTCACGAGTTCGATAAATCGTTCGCCGGGGTACCCCTCGATGTTGAACTCGGTGGCGAGCAGGGGTTTCAAGGCGCGCACGTCGGCGTACCGGATGTGACGCTCGTCTGGTCGGGGATGCACGGTGATCCCCTGTGCGCCGAACCGCTCGATGTTCCGGGCGGCTTCGAGCAGATCGGGCGTGTTCCCGCCGCGGGAGTTACGCAGGGTGGCGATCTTATTGATGTTTACGCTTAACTTGGTCATTTTTTTACCTACTTTTGTTTTTAATCGTTCGTTTATCTGTACTTGCCCTTGAGGGTACTGTTCTTTTTGTGAACAAAAAGAACCAAAAAAACTTTAGAGCGCATCCCTGCGGGATGCTCTGGCCGTGTCTGCCCGATTGGTTGGGCTGGATTTTCGGCGGGCGCGCTAATAATGGGCGAGAACCCCACGCGCGCCTCGCCTGAAAATCACAGCCCAACGAAACAAGGCGGAGAGAACACGTGGTCGGCCCAACGGGACGACCTCTGCAAAAGTCTTTTGGGTACCTTTTCTTCAGAAAAGGTACGGTTCCATACTGGGCAAAGAACGATAATCGAACGAATAATAAATAAGGTGCAAAGATACAAATTTTGAGGCAGCGTTATGAAGATAGCCCTTTACGCCCGCGCAGAGAACCCCGAACTGTCCGCCGTCACCGGCGAGATCGACCGGCGCGGTTTCGCATACACCCTGAACCCCGAGAGTTCCGCCGGGTACGATCTGGCCTTGAGTTTCGGCGGCGACGGCACGTTCCTGAGCGCCGTGCGCAAGATGGGAGTGTGTCAGATTCCGATTCTGGGGATCAACTCCGGGCGGCTGGGTTTTATGGCCGCCGTGGCCGCCGACGAGATCGGGCCGGCGATGGAGAAGTTGCGCGAGGGACGGTACAGCGTCGAGGAACGGACACTGCTGGCGGTGGAAGGCGGAGCGACGGGGCGGGCGGTCAACGAGTTCACGATCCAGAAGGAGGGGATGTCGATGATTTCGGTCGAGATCGGCATCGACGGCGGCAATGTGGCGACCTACTGGGCCGACGGGGTGATCGTCTCGACATCGACGGGCTCGACGGCCTATTCGATGAGCGTGGGAGGGGCGATCGTGGCGCCGGGATGCCGGTGTTGGATCCTCTCGCCGATCGCGCCGCACAACCTGAACATCAGACCGTTGGTCGTCCCGGATACGAGTGTGGTGACATTGCGGGTGACGACGCGGAACGGCGGAGAGGCGATCGCAACGATCGACAACCGGGAACAACGGGTGGCGAACGGCACGGGTTTCACGCTGTCTCGCGCGGAACAGGTGTTGCGGGTGATCCGGCCGGAGGGAAACTCGTTTTACAAAACGCTCCGCGACAAGCTCTTATGGGGGGTGGACGCGCGGAACAACGGATAAGAGGTCACAGGCAGAATTGGGCTGAGGCTACCCGTTAGGTCTTTTATTAGGGTTCTTTCCGCCTTACTAAGTGGGGCCCGCCCGGTCCGAGGGCGGTACCTTCCTGTCGGACAGCTGCGCGCCTGAAAAAAAGAGTTGGGCCGTCGGCAGCTGGAGGATGCGCAAGCATCCGTCGAAAGTTTGGCTTCGCGTTGCCTTCGGCTTCCTCGTGCTATCTCGGCATAGCCCGTAAACGGTCTCTGCTCTCGGTACGCTACTCGGTTCCTCCTGGCACCTCGGCCATTCAAACAAGTTTGATGGCGCTCGGTTGCTGCGTCGGTTTTCTGGTTCTCTTTGTTCACAAAGAGAACAGTTTCAGCCGGGGCAATGACCAGACGCGCGCCGCCGCCTAAAGGAGCGATTCAGCTATTTCGGCGTGAGCCGAATTATAGATGAATCGCGCAGGCGCGCGCGAAATCCCTCTTTAAGCGGGCCACGGCCAGCGCGGCGGAGCGAAAGCGGAGCCGCAGTGAGGCGGACACAGGGCAAAGAACTGGGGCGAGCTTTGGGCTGTGCTCGTTCTTCGGGCGGGAAAACCGTAGTCGGTTTTCCCGCCGCGCTGGGCTGAGCATGGGGCTGAGATTTGGGCAGTGGATTGGGCTGAGCTGTTGGCCGGGCTTTGGGCATTGCTCTTGCGACCCTTTGGGTCGCGCAGTTCGCCGCCACCCCACGCGGCGGGCTGCAACTCGTCGGAGCTCGTTGCTGCTCTCCGCTGGTGGCGAACTGTTATAGGTCGAGAGCGAGTAGCGCGATTCGCAGAATCGCCGTCCTCGGCGAGGGCGTCGCTTTAGCGGCGCGTGGGGGGCGCGCCGAGGACGAACCCGACAGACTGGGCGGTGAATGGGCTGAGCTCTTGCGGTTCGAAGAACCGCGCGGGCCGGACGCCTCCCCCTCGGGAGGCCCGCAATACGTCGCTTCGCGTCGAAAATTGCGGTTACCCCGGGCGTCCGACCCACAGTCAAGTCCGAATAGGGTAGCTCCAGCCCTTTGCCCACCGTGGGCCTGCCCCGTTTATTCCGAGAGGCAACGTAACTGAAAACCGTAGGCGCGGCAGTTCGCGTCTCGACCATTGGCATGGTTCATGCTGTAAATTAAGTAATTACTATTGCCTCCCGTGGTCGAAGAAGCCCAAACGCATCCCATATTGCCTATGGCCCACAAACCACCTGGAAGCAGATCAAACAAGCGGTGGCCCGGGGCGGGGCGAACTCACGACGCTGCCCCCACGCGCGCACAAAACAAAAGCAGGACAGTCCGTCACGGCCTGTCCTGCTTTCCGCTTCCGGGAACCACCCCGAAAGCTACTAACCCAAACTCTTTTTATGAAAAGAAGCAATTTGTTTCCAAACTGCCACCTCCCTAAATCGATGGTACAAAGGTAAAACACCCATTTCGAATTACAAAATTATTTTCGTAAATTTTTAAAAAATTTTAATAATAAACTTCTATACACCTAAAATACAGAGACTTACGATTCACCCCGCCGATAACGAAATTTTCCGTACCTTTGCCTACATGCCTGCCCGAGCCGCTACGCACGGGCCGAATAATCACAACTGAAAAATCGTTATGGGAAATATCGTAGCCATCGTCGGACGGCCCAACGTCGGGAAAAGCACCCTCTTCAACCGGCTCGTGGGGATGCGGCAAGCCATTGTCGACGCCACGGAAGGCACCACCCGAGACCGACACTACGGAACCACGGACTGGAACGGACGCGAGTTTACCGTCATCGACACCGGCGGTTTCACGGTCAATTCGGAGGACGTTTTCGAACAGGCCATCTGCCGGCAGGTGAAACTGGCGATCGAAGAGGCCGACGAACTGATCTTCATGGTGGACGTCGAGACGGGAATCACCGACCTCGACCTGCGGATGGCCGACATGCTCCGGCGACAGGACAAACCGGTGCACCTGACAGTCAATAAGGTGGACAACACCATGCGGCAGACCGAAGCCTACGAATTCTACTCCCTCGGGCTGGGCGATCCGATCACCATCAGCTCGATGACCGGATCGGGAACGGGAGAGCTGCTCGACGCCGTCGTGGCCTCGCTGCCGCCCGAAACGGACACCGAAACGGCAGCGGACGAGGAGGAAACGAAAGTGCCGAAAATCGCCATCGTCGGACGGCCCAACGTCGGAAAATCGTCGCTGACCAACGCCTTGCTGGGCGAAGAGCGGAACATCGTCACCCCGATCGCCGGGACGACGCGGGACGCGATCCACACCTATTATAATAAGTACGGGATGGAATTCCACCTGGTCGACACCGCCGGGCTGCGCAAGAAACAGAAGGTGACGGACGACCTGGAGTTCTACTCGGTGATGCGGACGATCCGGGCCATCGAGGATTGCGACACGGCCATCCTGATGCTCGACGCGTCGCAGGGGGTCGACGCGCAGGACATGAACATCTTCCACCTGATCGTGAAGAACCGCAAGGGGTGCGTCATCGCGGTCAACAAGTGGGACACGGTGCCGGACAAGCAATCCAACACGATGAAGGAGTACACGGAACAGATCCGGCAGCGGCTGGCACCGTTCGACGACGTGCCGATCGTCTTCACGTCGGTGACCGAGAAACAGCGGATCTTCGACGTCCTCAAGACGGCGCTGCGGGTGTGCGAAAACCGGAAACGGCGCATTCCGACGGCCGTGCTCAACGAATTCATCCTGCCGATCATCGAACAAACGCCGCCGCCGAGCATCAAGGGAAAGTACATCCGGATCAAGTATGCAATGATGCTGCCGACACCGACGCCGCAATTCGCCTTTTTCGTCAACCTGCCGCAGTACGTCAAAGATTCGTACCGGCGTTTTCTCGAAAACCGGATCCGGGGGGAGTGGGATTTCACCGGGGTGCCGATGCAGATCTACTTCCGGCAGAAATAGGACGGGACAGGTCGACAGGGGTTCTGCAAGCGCACGAAGAACCGGGCGAAGCTGCCGCAGCGAAACGCAGTTTCGCCCGTCCACGGGACATGGGGCCCGATCGTTACTTATGTTATAGTCCAAGGCGCGCGAACAGAGAACGGGGTAGAGGCTGCCAGCAAAACGCCCGATGGGCGCGCCCCGGGCTACCGCGAGAGAGCCAATGGCGGGCTGAGCTACGTCGGCAACAGCGGGTTCAGCTATTCGTCGTCGGTGAGCGGCAGCAATGGGATGTACTTGAATTTCACCGTGACAAGCCTCAATCCCAGCAACGCGAACAACCGCGCCTACGGTCTTCAGTTGCGGTGCCTCTCGGAATAAACGGAAGACCGAAAACACCACACACAGACAAATATGAAAATCTTACCATATATGAAAACCTTACGAATCGGCACCCTCGCCGGACTGCTCCTGCTGACCGGCACCCTGACCGCTCAGGCACAAGGCCGGCGCGGCTGCTGCGGCGGAAACGGCTGGCGGCAGACCGCCGCTCAACGGCAGAACACGGCACGGCGGTCGGCGGATACCTGTTACTACTACGGCTGCGCACTGAGGCAGGGGGCGACCGCAGTTGACAATCGGGAGAGATACTGTCCCCTGGCCGACAGCTGCTACCGGCGGGAACCGTGCGCCGTTCGGCAGGGAGCTTCTTGTCCGGCGGGTTATGACTGCCGCGAAGGTTATTGCCGATACGACAACCGTACCGCAAAAGCACAACCGGCGAATCGACGCGGATACCGCATGCACCGCTACGGATGCGACCGCGCCGTTGCTGTGCGGCGGGATGCACGGCCTTGCACGACCGACTACTGCTACCGAAACGGTCGATAACCCCTCGTATTTTATCCATGCACAACGAACCCAGACATATGACCTTGAAGATCCGACTGTTCATCCTGTCGGCCGCGGTCGGCCTTTCGACTTTCGGCACGGCTTACGGCCAGCTGCCGCCGACCCGGTGGCAATTCGGCGAAAACGACCGCGAAAACGCGACTGCCACGGCTGCCGTGCCGGAGTGGCAGAACCCCGAAATCGCACACGTGGGGCGGGAGACGCCGCGGGCATACTTCATGTCCTACCACAACCGCGACCTCGCCGCGGCGAACGACTACACCACCTCGGACCATTACATCTCGCTCAACCGGCCGTGGCAGTTCAAGTGGCTGCCGGATCACCGGGAGCGGCCCGCGGACTTCTACAAACCGGAGTTCGACGCCTCGGGCTGGGACACGCTGGCCGTGCCGGCCACGTGGGAGGTCAATGGGTACGGAGACGCGATCTACACCAACCAGCCTTACGAGTTCGCGCCGTACAAACCGGCCCCGCCGCAGCTGCCGGCGGCCAATGAAGTGGGGCTCTACCGGACGACCTTCGAGGCGCCGCTCGTGCTGAAAGACCGCGACGTCTACCTGCACATCGGCGGGGCCAAGTCCGGCGTGATCGTCTACCTCAACGGCCACAAGGTCGGATACAGCGAAGACTCGAAGGACGCCGCGGAGTTCAAACTCAACCGCTACCTGCGCGAGGGAACCAACGTCCTGGCGCTGGAAATCTACCGCTGGAGCACGGGGTCGTATCTGGAGTGTCAGGACTTCTGGCGGCTCAGCGGGATCGAACGCGGCGTCTACATCTACTCGCAGCCCAAGACGCACATCGAAGACTTCTACATCGTCTCGACCCTCGACTCGACCTACACCGACGGGATACTGAACGTGGATGTGGCGATGGTCAACAACTTCATCCGGCCGTCGGGGCCGGTACAGGTCTGGTTCGAGCTGGAGGACGCCCAGGGGCGGATGGTCGACTACTCGTATCAGGAGATCGAACTCGACGGCTACGGACGCGACACGGTGCGGTTCCGGCGGACGGCGCGAAACAACGCCGACGCCTTCCGGAACGTCCGCCGGTGGAGCGCAGAGGATCCGTACCTCTATAACCTCGTGCTGAAGATCCGGCACAACGGGCGATTCGTGGAGTATACCAGCGCGCGGATCGGGTTCCGCACCAGCGAGATCAAGGGGAACAAATACTATGTGAACGGCCGGCCGGTCTACATCAAGGGGGTCAACTACCACGAGCACCACGAGAAAAACGGCCACGTGCTCGACGAGGCGACGATCCGCGAAGACTTCCGGTTGATGAAGGCCAATAATATCAATGCGATACGTCTGTGCCACTACCCGCAGCAGCGGCGGTTCTACGAGCTGGCCGACGAATACGGTTTCTACCTCTGCAACGAGGCCAACATCGAGTCGCACGGGATGGGATACGACCTGGCGCAGGGAAAGACCTTGGGCAATAATCCGCTGTGGCTCACGAAACACATGGATCGGACGCAGAACATGTACCACCAGACCAAGAACTTCCCGAGCGTGATGTTCTGGAGCCTGGGGAACGAGGCCGGGAACGGCTACAACTTCTACGAGACCTACCTGTGGCTCAAGGGGATGGACACGCTTCGTCCGGTGCAGTACGAACGGGCGATTTTAGAGTGGAACACGGACATCTTCTGCCCGCAGTATCCCTCGGCGGCGACTTTTGCTCAATGGGGGAGGTCGGAGACCGACCGGCCGTACATCGCATCGGAGTATGCCCATGCGATGGGGAACTCGACAGGCGGGTTCCGGGACATGTGGGAGGCGATCTACGGCTCGCCCAACCTTCAGGGGGGCTTCATCTGGGACTGGGTCGACCAGGGGCTGCTAGTCGAGGATACGGCTACGGGCAACAGCTATTGGGCCTACGGAGGCGACTTCGGCACCGACCGGCCGTCGGACGGGAACTTCCTCTGCAACGGGCTGGTCAATCCCGACCGGACGCCGCATCCCGGGATCGCCGAGGTGAAGAAGATGTACCAGTACGTCTGGTTCCGACCGGTGGATCTGGCGACCGGGCAGTTCGAGGTGGAGAACCGGTACGACTTCACGCCGCTGTCGAAATACACGGTCAAATACACCGTGACGGCCAACGAGCGGACGGTGCGACAGGGGACGCTGACCAACCTGAACCTCGCGCCGGGCGAGAAGAAGATCGTGACGGTGCCGTTGAACGGCTTGGCGGTGCAGCCGGGGACGGAGTACTTCGTGAACTTCACGGTGGCCCTCAAGGCGGCGGACGGGCCGTTGAAGGCGGGCGACGTGGTGGCGACCGAACAGTTCGCCCTCGACCACCTGCGGGGGGCGAAACGCACCTACTCGGCGCCGGGACAGGTGATCGTCGACGCGGGACAGAACGAAATCGAGGTGGTCGGTTCGGGCTTCGGTCTGACGATCAACAAAACGACCGGCACGATCGTCTCGTATCGCGTCGGGAGCGTGGAATACGTGCAAGACGGGTTCGGCCTGCAACCCAACTTCTGGCGGGCGCCGACCGACAACGACTACGGCAGCCGGATGCCGAGCCGGATGCAGGTGTGGAAAGGGGCTTCGCAAGAGCCGACGGCTGCATCGGTGGCGGCTGAGTCCGAGGGGAATACAGCTGTGGTGACGGTGCGGTACGACCTGCCGGAGGGGTGCGGCCTGACGGTGACCTATCGGGTCTATCCGACGGGGGCGGTGCACGTGGGGTATGCGTTCAAGGGCAATCCGCAGTCGAAGAGCGAGCTGCCGCGCGTGGGGATGCGGATGCGGCTGCCGGCGGATATGGCGACGCTGCAATACTTCGGACGGGGGCCGGAGGAGAATTATCAGGATCGCAACTACGGCACGAGCGTGGGGCTCTACCGCAGCAATGCGGCGTTGGAGAACTTCGACTACGTGCGGCCTCAGGAGACGGGACACCACACCGACACGCGGTGGCTGGCGCTCACGCGGCTGCGCGGCCAGGGGCTGCTGGTGGAGGCGGACTCGCTGCTGGAGTTCAACGCCTTGCGGAACGCAGTGGAAGATTTCGACGGTCAGGAGAGCGACAAGCCGTACCAGTGGAACAACTACCGGTCGGACGAAGACCATTCGGAGGCTGCGGGACGGAACATCAAGCCGAAACAGACGCACATCGACGACATCACGCCGCGGGAGTTCGTGGAGTTGTGTCTCGACTACCGGATGATGGGGCTCGGGGGGGACGACAGCTGGTGGTCTCAGCCTTACGCGCAGTATCGGCTGCCGGCGAATCGGGATTACACGTGGGGTTTCACGCTGGTGCCGCTTCGGAGCAGCACGAACGTGCAGCGTCAGGCGGGGTTCCGGTACTGAGATAAGACTTTCGTTCCGGTCTGACTTTACGCGGGCGACCGACCTCGATCAGCCTTTGACCGGTACCTTCCCGTACTACTCGGATGGGGTTCCCGGTGAAAAATACACCAATGGGAACTTCAAAGCCACCAACGGTCGTCTCTACAAGGTAAGCACCTCTGGCGCGGGAACCCCGCTCGCCTGGTACCCCGCACCGGGCTTCCGCAACGGCGCCTCGGGCGCGTTGTGGCGCGTCGGCAGCAACGGTTACAGCTGGTCGTCCACGTCTGTTGATTCGGGCGACCACTACCGTGGCGTGTACTTGAATTTCCACGTGACGTGGCTCCATCCCAGCAGCGCGAGCAGCCGCGCCTACGGTTATCTGTTGCGTTGCCTCTCGGAATAAACGGACGCACAGCGTCTTTTACTGGCCGCCTCGGCCTAAAAACTGGCAACCTCTACCCGAAAGCCCCCAAACAACGAGCAGCCCGCTACCCGCTCCGGACACACCTCGAAAACGTTCGACCTATGCAAAACTTTAAAGAAGAAATCGCACATATCCGCGCCTTCGCCTTCGACGTGGACGGCGTCTTCACCGACGGACGCATCCTGCTGACACCCGACGGCCAGTTCCTCCGCGAATACCACATGCGCGACGGACTCGCCGTGGTGCAAGCCCTGAAAAAAGGCTACCCCATCGCCATCATCTCCGGCGGCAAAGGCGACCAGCTCAGACAGCGGATGGAGGGGCTCGGCATCCGGCACATCTACACCGGACAGGAGACCAAAGTCGAAGCCCTGCGCGACTTTTCAGCACAGTGCGGCGTGCCGCTCGACCAAATGCTCTATATGGGCGACGACTACCCCGACCTCGACCCGATGCGCCTCGTCCGGATCTCGGCCGCACCCGCAGACGCCGCCGAAGCGGTCAAAGGAGCCGCCCACTACGTATCCGGATTCAAAGGCGGATACGGCTGCGTGCGCGACATGATCGAACAGGTGCTCCGGTGCCGCGGCGACTGGTTCGAAAACTGACCCTTTTCTTTCAGCCGGCTCCCCCCACTATGAAAAAATTCCTCGACGAAGTCGCCCGGCACCTCTACTCCGCCTACGGCAGCGGCATCTCCGACCTGCACATCGTCTTTCCCGGCAAACGCGCCCGGCTCTTCTTCAACGAAGCCCTGCTCGCGCTGAGCGACGGACGGCCCATGTGGCAGCCCCGCTACCTCTCGATGGACGACCTCGTCCGGAGCCTCTCGCCGCTCGCCATCGGCGAGCGGCTGCGACTCGTCGCCGAGCTCTACCCCGTCTATCGCGCCTACCACGACGAACCCTTCGACCGCTTCTTCCGGTGGGGCGAGATGCTCCTCGCCGACTTCGACACCATCGACAAATACGGCATCGACGCCGCCGCACTGTATGCCAACATCAGCGACCTGCACGACATTGAAGCGCACTTCGGCGGCCTCTTCGCCGGGAACGACGAGGCCATGACCCTCGTGCGGAACTTCTGGAGCTCGCTCGACCGGCAGGCGGTGCAGTCCGACGAACAGCGGCAATTTCTGAAAATCTGGCGGTCGCTGTTCGACATCTACACCCGGTACAAGGCGCGACTGCGCGAGCTGGGAATCGGCTACAGCGGCATGATCTACCGCGACGTAGCCGACAGCCTCCGAGTCTCGGAGGCGGGGGCCGTCACCGACGAACGGTTCACCGGGAAGACCTTCTGCTTCGTCGGCTTCAACGCCCTGAACGACTGCGAGAAACGCCTCTTCGACTACCTCCGCGAGATCGGCGCCGGGCAATTCTACTGGGACTACGACAACTACTTCTACCGCTCGGAGAGCCAGGAAGCCGGTCGGTTCATCCGCCGGGACGTGGCCCGCTTCGGCGACGACGCCCCGGACTTCGACCGCGACAACTTCGTGCGGCCCAAACGCATCGAAGCCATCTCGACCCCGTCGGACGTCTTGCAGTGCAAAGCCTTGTACCGCGAGCTCCGGCGCATCCACGACGAGCAGGGGTTCGTGGACAAGGAGACCGCCATCGTGCTCACCGACGAAGCCCTCCTGCTGCCCGTGCTCCACTCGATTCCGCCGGAGATCGCGAGCCTGAACGTCACGATGGGCTATCCGCTGGCCGGGACGGTGCCTTATCTGCTGCTGGAACGGCTCCTGTCGCTCCAGCGGCACGCGCGCGAGGGACTCTTCTCGCACACCGACGTGTCGGGCATACTGAACCACCCGTACGTCATCGAACGGTGCGGCCGTGCGGCGCGAGAGGCGCTGAAAACGATTCGGGAGGGACAGACGATCTGGATCGAACCGGCCTTTTTCGCCGGTCAGGGCCTGCTGGAGCGTATTTTCCGGCCGGTGACGGGGGTCGAGGAGATGCAGGCTTACATCGAGGATATTCTCTCGGGCTTCGGAGCCGTGGATTCCGACTCCGAGGAGGCGCGCGAACGGAAAGAGTTCATTTTCACGATCCTCGACCACGTGGCGAAGCTCGGGGCGACGATACGGGACTGCGGCATCGAGCTTCCGGCGGGCATCTACCACTCGCTGCTGCGGCAGTCGCTGGCCCAGAGCCGGGTGCCGTACGAGGGGGAGCCGCTGAGCGGCTTGCAGATCATGGGGATTCTCGAAACGCGGAACCTCGACTTCGACAACGTCATCCTGCTCTCGCTCACGGACGACACCTTCCCGGGGAACCGCGAGGGGAGCTCCTACATCCCGTTCAACCTGCGGCAGGCCTTCGGACTCCCCACGCCGCAGGATCACGAGGCGATGTACGCCTACTACTTCTACCGCCTGATCGCACGGTGCCGACGGCTCACGATGATGTACAGCTCGGCGGCCGACGAACGCTGCACGGGCGAGCAGAGCCGCTATATCTACCAGCTGGAGTACGAGTCGCCGCACCGGGTGGAGCGGTCGAACGTCAACCTGCGGATCGACTACCGGCCGGTGGAAGCGATCCGGGTCGAAAAGTCGCCGGAGGTGCTGCAACGGCTGGAGACGATGGCGTTCTACCCGTCGAAGCTCAACCGCTACATCGACTGCCCGTTGAAGTTCTACTTCGCGGACATCGAGCGGCTCGAAACGCCGGAGGAGCTGGAGGAGGAGGCCTCGCATTTAGACGTGGGGAATACGCTGCACCGGGCATTGGAGGCGCTCTACACACCGCTCCTGAAACGGCCGGATGCGGCACGGGCGGTAGCGGAGTTCGATCGGGAGGGGGTGATACGGGCCACGGAAGCGGCAATGGCGGAAGTCATGGGAGCCCGCGGACGGGATGTGTCGCTCAGCGGACGGATGCAGCTGCATCGCGACACGGTGGCGCGGTACGCGGAACACATCCTGCGCTACGATGCGCGGTCGCAGGCGGAACCGTTCACGGTGGTGGCGTTGGAACAACGGCTGAAGCATGCGTTTCGCTTCGGCGACCGGGAGGTGGTGCTGGCGGGGGTGGCAGACCGGATCGACCGGATGGCGAGCGGCGCGCTGCGGATCGTGGACTACAAAAGCGGGGGGGATACGCCGGAGTTTCCGTCGCCGGAGAGCCTCTTCTCGAACGAGGCGGTGAACACACGCACGGGCGAGCTGCGCTACGAGGCGCACAACGGGGCGGTGTTGCAGACGTTGCTCTACGGACTGATTCTGAATGGGATGCGACCGGCGGCACGGGTACAGACGGAGCTCTACGTGGCGCGGCGGATGGGGACGGTCGATTTCTCGCCGATTCCGGTCTGCAAGGACGAGGCGGGCGCACTGGTTGAGATCGAGGCGTTGGACGAGGAGCTCCGACAAAAACTTTTACAAGGGTTAGAAGGGATTTTCACCTCGCTGTTCGATGCTTCTGTGCCGTTCACTCAAACGGAGCATCACCGCACGTGCGAGTTCTGCGACTTTCGTCCGCTCTGCCGGCGGTAAACGGCAGATATTTCTGTATATTTCCTTGGGTTGGAGGGTACTGTTCTTTTTCTGAAGAAAAAGAACCAAAAAGACTTTCGACGGATGCTAACGCATCCTCCAGCTGCCGACGGCCCAACTCTCGGACTGTTCATCGGGCTGGGATTTTCCGGCGTAGCGCGCTTGAGTTCTTTACCCGTTATTTAGCGCGCTCGCCGAGAAAACCCAGCCCGACAGACTCGCGAAACATGAGGACTGCGGAGCCTAAGGAGTAGCGTAGCTAGCATAAAAGTTTTTGGTGCCGCTTTTTTCAAAAAGCGGCAGTTCCGACCGGCTCAAAGCTCGACCGCGCGCCACGCCTTAAGAGGGAAATCGTCAAAATGTGCTGGCACGTTTTGACAAGATTTCCCAAGGCGCGCGGCAAATTCTGCAAATGTCGCCCGCGGCAATTCTTGCCGAATTGGCTCACCGCCAATCGGCAGAATATGCCCTCTTAATCGGGCGGGCGGCTTGTCCGATGAGAGAGAACTGGCCTCAGGCCGGCCGGGCCCCGCGTGCCCGCGGTGGGCAATGGACTGGAGCCGCCCAAGCAGACTCTTCCTGACCGGAATCACAACAACTCGCATCAGTCACGGATCGCCACGACCGGATTGGCCCGCGTCGCCTTCAGCGACTGCCACAGCACCGTGAAGAACGCGATCGCGAACGCCGCCAATCCCGACAGCGCGAAAATCGTCCACGACAGCGGTATCCGATAAGCGTATCCCGACAGCCACTCACTCATCACGTACCAGATCACCGGCACCGCCAGCACGAACGCAACCACCACCAACCGCAGGAAACTCGTCATCAACCGCATCAGCACCTGTCCGTTCGTCGCCCCGAACACCTTTCGAATCGCCACCTCCTGCGCCCGCTGACGCATAAAGTAAGTCGCCATAGCCAGCATCCCCAACGCCGAAATCACGATCGCCACGAACGACAAGTAGGTGAGAATCTGCGCCGTCCGCTCCTGCGACTCGTACTGCCGCTGGATCTGGTCGTCGAGGAACGACCCCATGAAGAGCTGACCGCCCTTGTAACCGTTGTACCAATCCCGCACCCGGTTCATCGCCCCGAACGGATCGGCCGGCGACACCCGGATCAGGATACTCCACGGGTAAAACTGATCCTCCGGCAGCTGGCGGATCATCGCCTCGCCGATCGGCTTACCCAAGTCCGTCGTGTGGAAATCCCGCACCATCCCCAACAGCGGCGCCGGTGTATCCCATTGCCCCGGATCGAAACACTCCGTGGCATCGTCCGGCAGTTCCAGCCGTTTCCACGCCGTCTCGTTGATCCATACCCCCCGATCGCTCACCACCCCCGTCCGATGCAGCACCTCGAAACCCATCATCTCCATGTAGGTCGAGTCGCCGACAAACATCTGAAAACTGTGCTGCCGCCCCTCCTTGTCCCGGGCCGAGTTATTGTTCCCGCCGTCAGCCGGCGTACCGGCCACGAAAGCCACCTGTTCGACCCCCGGAATCGCCATCAGCTGGCTCCGCACCGCCGCCCGTTCCGCCGCATTCTCCGTCATATTGTCGCACGTCAGCAGATAATCGTGCCGATATCCCAGGTCGGTCTTCATCATGAAGTTCGTCTGCCGGATCACCGTAATCGTACAACCGATCAAAGCAATCGTAATGCAGTACTGGAACGCGATCAGAATCTTGCTGTATACCATTTTGGTCTGCCGCCGGAAAGTTCCCCTCACGACGTCGATCGGCTTGAAGCGCGTCAGCACATAAGCCGGCACGAGCCCCGAGATGACGCCGATCACCACAACCCCGCCCAATGCCAGCGCCACATTGCCCGCCGTGAAACTATCCGCGAGGGAGGTGTCGCACTCCATCACCTCGCGGAACCACGGCACGATCGCCTGTACCAGCAGCAGCCCGAGACAGAACGAAACGAAGCAGATAATCAGCGATTCGAGGATGAACCCGGCGAAGAGGCTTCCCCGCGAACCGCCCAGGAGACGTCGTGTGGCCGCCTCCTGAGCCCGGAATCCGCTCTGGGCCACCGACAGGTTGATGTAGTTGATGATGGCGAAGGCCAGAATCAGCAGCGCCGTCGCCCCCAGCACGGTCAGGAAGCGGCTGTCGTTCTGACGATTAGCCCCATACGACTGCCTCTGACTGAAATAGACCTCTTCCAACGGCTCGAACGAGGCATGGTTGGTCGAATCGTGACGGAAAAGCCAATACATGTCATTGGAATGCACGTATTCGTCCAGGTCGGCCGCCTTGGCCGGCAGATCGGCTTGCCGATGGGCCATAAAATAAATTTCCACGGAACACCATCCGCTATGCCCCATCACATTCATCCCCCATGCCGAACTCAGATTATCGAGCCAAAGCAGAAAGTCGGGGTTGGCAAAATGGGTTTCCTTGTCGAAGTCGGCCACCACGCCGCTGACCACCAGCTCGCCGAATCCGTCTACACGAATCGTCTTTCCCAAGGCCGGTTGGTTGCCGAAAAGTTTGCGGGCATAGGACTCGGTAAGCACCGTTTCGCCTTTGGTCAGCAAGGCCTGTTCGGGCGTCCCCTCGACGAACGGGAACGAGAAGATCCGGAAAAACGAGGAGTCGGTCATCAACGCATTCCCGATATACCGCACCGGCTCGGCACCGTTCTCGGATTCGACCGACACTTCCCATCCATATTTATTGTAAGTCAAGGTATACCGTTCGATTTCGGGATACCGATTGGCCAGATCCGGCGCGGTCGGCGGGGCGAAATTCGTCTGCGAGGAACCGACGATGCGATAGATGCGATCCCGATTGACCTGCGACCGATTGACGGCGACTTCATCCTGCACGTATAGCCCGATGAGCACGACGAACGTAAGCGATACGGCAAATCCGAAGATGTTGATGACGGTAAAGAGTTTGTTCCGTTTCAGGAAGTTCCAGAAAGACTTCAGTTGCAGAAAATTACCCATAATATGATGAATCAGCAAGTCTGTTTTTACAAGGATTGATACAGCAAATATAAACAATATCCTTATTTTTCTTTTATCCGAGGACAAAAAAAAAAAAACAGATAATTATATCAATTTACGCCAAATACACCACAAACAGGCCGACAAATCCTGACACCTGAGCCGATTTTCCAATGAGATGCGAACAGGGAGCTGGGCCGAGGCTGCCCATTCCGCGTGCGGCACGCCCCGCCAGCGCGCGGACAGAGATTTGGGCCGTCGGTAGTTTGAGGATGCGTCAGCATCCGTCTAAAGTTTGGCTTCGCCTTCCTCCTCGCCGCTCGGCAATTTGCAAACTTTGTTTGCATTGCCCTCGCTGGCAGCGTCGGTTTTCTGGTTCTCTTTGTTCACAAAGAGAACAGTACCAGCCGGGGCAATGACCAGATCGCGCGCCACGCCTTAAGAGGGAAATCGTCAAAATGTGCTGGCACGTTTTGGCAAGATTTCCCAAGGCGCGCGAAAAAAGAATGGGGTGAGGAATTGGGCTGAGGCTGCCCATTCCGAGTGCCGGGAGGCACCGCCCGCCCGGCGGACGCGTTCGCGCCACGGCGGGCGGCCTTTATTACTTCAAAGTAATCGCGCGCCCCGCCTAAAGAAGCGATTCAACTATTTCGGTGGTGAGCCGAAATAGTTGAATCGCGCAGGCGCGCGAAAACGCGGCGGAGCGGAAGCGGAGCCGCAGTGAGGCCGACACGGGGCGGAGAACTGAGCTTTGCTTTGGGCTGGAATTTGGGACGAGAGCGAGTAGCTAAGTCCCCGTGATAACGGTCGGCCCGCAGCCCCCGGATGCGGAGGGGACGCACAGCGTCTTTTACTGGCCGCCTCAGCCTTAATATTCGTTCTCCGCTGGCTGCGGCCGAGGACGAACTTGAAAGAATGGGGGCGGTGAATGGGGCGTTGCAGTTGCGACTCGTAGAGTCGCGCGGGCCGAAGCCTCCCGCCGCGGAGGCCCGCAACTGACGTTGCTTTTGGGCCCCGCAGGCTTCGACCCGCTAAGTCAATGGCATTTTCGCAACCTTTGCAAGCTCGGTTGCGCCCCCGCTGGCGGCGAACCGCTAAAACTGAGAGCGAGTAGCGCGATTCGCAGAATCGCCGTCCTCAGCGAGGGCGACGTATTAGCGGCGCGTGGGCGCGCGCCGAGGACGAACCTCGCAGAATTGGAGCGGTTGAATAGGGCGTGCTTTTGCGGCTCGTAGAGCCGCGCGGGCCCCA